>JAPYWU010000181.1 GCA_028276205.1 Dictyoglomaceae bacterium
TCTGGTATGGGAGGAGTTTTTAATATTTCTTTTGTTAAAGAAAGTTTTATGAAAAATTTAGATTCCCAAAAATATATTTTAAAAGAGCCTGATTTTCCCAGTATAGTTGGAGCATTAATAAAAGCTTATCAAATGGCTGATATAGAAATAAATGAAGAGATAAAGAAAAATCTTAAAAAGCTAAGTTTTTAAAGAAAAGAAAAAAATAAAGGCTATATATTTTGAAAAGAGTATACTAAGATATTTATTGGGAGAATAAGTTCTTCTTTCTATTATAATGTCTTTTCCTGTATAAGATATGGAGATATTTCTGAATCAAAAATTCCTAGTAAAAACTTGGTGAAGATAAAAACTATAATGGGAGAAATATGTGGAAGTAATATAAACTTAATTTGTCTTCATTATAGCCCCTCTAATTATCTTTTTGCCTCCTTCCCCTTTGTTATAGGACATGAAAATTTAGGAATTATTATAGAAAATGGGAGAATGTAAAGGAATTAAATATAGGAGATAGAATTATAGCAGATCCTGTTTTTTCTTGCTCTGCACGGTATATTAGCTCCTTATGTGACTCCTGCCAAAAGGGAAACTTTAGTCAATGTAGGAATTTCACAAAAGGGATTATATCTCCAGGATTTATGATAGGCTCTTGTAAAGATACTGGTAGAAGTTAGAGGGAATATTACGTTGCTCACAAATCACAACTTTCAAAGTTTCTGAAAGAGTTAAAAAATGAAAAATGCAAACTTAGTAGATGCCTTTTGTTCTGCTCTTCATCCAGTAATTAGGAACCTCCCTGAAGATTCAGATAAAGTTTTAGTAATAGACGCAGAAAATATCAGAATAAACGTAGTTTCTTTAAGAACTTTATAGAGTAAGACAAGAAATTATAGTTTTAGCAAGATATAAGTATCAGGAAGAATTTGCAAAGCATTATGGGGCAGATGAAGTTAAATATTCTAAAAGATTAAATAAAAAGTAGCAGGTGAGGTAGGAGGAGAAATCCTTCAGCCTATTTTAGGGTAAACTATTTTGGTGGGAAATGCAGATGTCGTTTTTAAACGTGTAAGGACCAATGATAGTATAGATGATCTTTTAAGATTCACTAATATGGGTGGGAAATTAGTAATGGTAGGATTATTTGGAGAGAATAAAAAGTGGACTGGACTCTATTATGGTTTAAGGAATTAAAAGTATTTGGTACAAATACCTCTGCAGAAGAGAAATTTAATGGAGAAAAGAAAAGATGTTACCAAATTGCATTGGAACTTATGGAAAAGAGATCATATCTTTTAACCCATACTTTTCCACTAAAGGATTACAAAAAAGCAATAGAAATGAATTTTAAGAGAAGTAAATATGAAATGGTAAAATCTGCATTTAAGTTTGAGGAATCTCAAATTTAAGTTTTAATTTTTCTTCTTCTATAAATTTTATAAGATAATGAAAGGGATTATTTAGAATGTTATCTTTATAAAAGCAATAAATATTCGTTCCATGATTGGGAACAGTGAAGATTGTTAATATTTTTCAGAGCTTTTATTCCTTTCTTTTATAGCGCTAAAAACTGCATATTTGCCCATGGCATGTATTAAATTTACGCCACATCCTACAGGAAGATAATTTTCTAAGTCCTGGAGAATTTCTATTATTCATTGAGAATCATAGCATTCTATTCTTCTATAGAGATGGATAATTCCAATTATATAGGGAATTTTGGGAGAAAATTCTATTAAAGAGAGGGTAAATTTCTCTGCTTCTACCAATGGTCTCTTCACTTCTATATTTTCTATAGGAAATACTTCTAGTTTTCCATCAGAAGTTGGAATTAAATGAACATGATCTTTGGGGAATAAAATTGACTTATCTACATTATATTTCCTAAAAGCAGTAATGACAAAGAAATCCATAAAAGAGTCATATGCCATAAAGGCTTTCTCAGCTTATCTCGAATATTAAAGAATTGCTGATATAAATCTTCCTAATCTTTCGTCTTTTACAAGATTTCCTATCTTTAAAGGTGGAGAAAGGATTTTTTATCTCCTAAAAATCTTCCAAGGTTAATTATGGAATTAACAATATGAGAGTTTATCCATTTTCCATAGGAAATTATTTTATCTTCCCTCTTTCTATACCCTCCAACCACTTTACAAGAACCAAAGACTCTTAACCTTTTTTCAATTTATTAATATCTCTTATTAGAGGACATCCTCCTTCCATGGTTGATAAAATAAAACCTAAGGGTATAATTTCCTCTTTTCCTAATTTATAAGGAACAATGATATTTTTAAAAGCACCTATTTTTGCCATGAACATTCTGAAAAAGGTTACTTTTCTATGATAAGGCAAATTCAATATGAAATTATTTTTCATCTCTAATGAATATAACATTAATAAAATTAGGATGAGATGAAGGTAAGATTTTCAATAATTCTTTTGCTATGGGATATTCCAAAAGAAGGATAAACTTCTGGAAATTTTTTCTATAAGAATGTCAGAAAAATCTTCATCTTCTTTTTGAGAAGACTGTAGAACAATTTTGTTAGTCCTCCTAAAAAGAATTTAATACAATTCCAAAGGGAATTTCAAGACCATCTTTAAAAATTGACAAATCCTCTTCATAATTAAATATTTTGCTTCCAAATTCTTTAAAATATTCTGAAAGTTTTTTTGAAATATCCTTAAAAAATTACTTATAAGAGAAATTTCTTCTTTTTCTAGTCTTTTAGTTTATTATATTGATTTTAGTATATATGACAAATCTTGTATTTCTTTCCCACTATTTTTTCTTTTGCAATCTATCATCTCCCCTTCTTTTTCGGCACTTTGTAGTGAGATAGATACCACTTTTAAGGAAGTCGAATAAAACCTTGGTAAAAAGTCCTTCAGCTCTTAATAATTCCTCTAAAAGTATAACAGGAAAAGTTTATACATGCTTCTTCCTTAAAGAAAAATCAAAAGTAAAGTTAAGTTCATAGAAATAAGCAGTAAATCTTACTCTTGAAAAGCAGTAAATAATATTCCTTCCATATTTAGGGAGATTTGTTTTTTTATGTGCTCATATACATGAGGAAGAAAAAAGGCTTACAAACTTCATAATCATAAAGATATCTTCCTGACTTTTTCTCTTTCTTTTTTCTTTTGATATTCCATCCCTCTTTAGAATAAGAAAGAAAGGCTTTAAGTCTCCTATATCTGAAACCGGTTCTTTTTAGCTCATTGATGATTAAATCTTCAAAATTATGATGAGTTTTAGTTTTTCTTAATATGCCTAAAATTTTACTAGTTTTAGATATATTATTCTTTCCCTCTCCCCATCCTTGAATATGGTTAGAAAATCTGAAAAAGGGAACATCAAGTTTCTTAATTATACCAAGGATGACAAGAACAGAGTTTTATCTTTACTTATCTCTTTATACTAGAACCTATGTCCATACCTATTTGGAAAACCTTAAAAATAATTTATTGGAAAATACCTAATATTTGTG
>JAPYWU010000155.1 GCA_028276205.1 Dictyoglomaceae bacterium
TTTATATCTCCTATAATTTCATCGATGATAGCTTCCAATTTTTCGTTATCAATATTTCTCTTAACTACTGCTCTTTGTAAACCTGCTAAAAGCTTATTTCTGTCAAATGGTTCTCTTCTACCATCCTTTTTGATTACCATAATAGGTTTTTCTTCTATCCTTTCGTAGGTGGTGAATCTCCCTTTACATCTTGGACATACTCTCCTTCTTCTTATTACTCTTTGATCTTCTATTTCTCTTGTATCAATAACAGAAGTGTTTTCATAATTACAAAAAGGACATCTCATCCCTGTACCCCCACTAAATATTGTGGTTATATTTATAACATAACTCAATATATAGTTCAAAGGAGAAAAATCTGTGTTATAAAGATTTTTTTACCAAAAAATTTTTAATTATGAGTTATTTTATGATTTTTTGACCATAGGTTAAAAATGTGTTAAAAAAAGAGGGGAGAAATGTTTCTCCCCTCATAAAGAAGATATATCTTTTTATTTGTGGTTTTCTGCTAAGATTAATTCTAATTCTCCTCTGTGATTTTCTGGATCAAAGTAACACTCAATAATTCTTTCATGAGGTAATCTTTCAATTCTCTCATTCATAATGTTGAGGACTTTTGTATTGATTTCTATTGCTTTTTGTACAGGCATTCTTTCAGGGTTTATATCAATTCCAAAATACCCTTGATAACCTACCATCTTTAATGTATAAAGCAATGCTTCTGTAGAGTCCCAGTCAACTACTCCTACATTTAAGTCTTGGTCGTAGTTACCAAGTGGTTGGCTGTTCCAGTGGGTATGGAATAGTCTACCTTCTCTTGCAACTCTGGCATAGGCATAGGGAAGATCTTCAAATCCCATTCTTACATGACCCACTTCTGGATTTAAGCCTACTAATGCATGTCCCTCATTTATAAGTTTAAGATTTTCAGGATTTTTCAGTCTTGACTCTATGTCTCTTGCAGCTAATATTCCATCAGCAGTATTTCTATATATATTGTTTGGTGCTGGTTCATAAGGTTTTGGTTCTATAGCGACCTGTACTCCTGGTACTTCATCCATGGCTTGGGCTACTAATTCTTCAAAGGTGTCCCACATATGATAGTAAAGGTGTCCATAAGAATAAGTATATCCATCAATTCCGGGCCATATTATACATATATCAGCATTAGCTTCTTTTACCAATTTTAAACCGTTTACTAATCTTTCATAAGCTATTTTACGATATTTTTCATATGGATTAGAAAGAGAGCCAAACTCAAATATTTTATCGTAGAAAAGGCTTAAAGGTACAGCAACAAGTCTTATTCCAGCCTCTTTTTCCAGCTTTTTATAAAGATGAAGATTTTCCTCATTAACTTCTGCAGGATAGTGGGCTTCTATCCCCTTAACTCCATATTTAGCCATTTCAGCAGCCATTTCTATTCTTTCTGGAATACTCTTTTGTTCCACATAAGGCTCATGGAATCTGCCCCCACCAGGAGTAAAGTACCAGATACCCACAGAAAATTTAAGATCTAATTTAAAGGTTTTGAGATGTTTAAGAAGTTCCTCTTTATTCCTTCTAATCTTTTGAGAACGATGATCTACAAAGGGCATAATTTATACCTCCCTGTTATTAGTTTTTAAAATATTTTACAATAAGATAGCTGTTTAAGCAATCGTTTTAATGACAATTAAAAAAATGGCGGAGAGGGTGGGATTCGAACCCACGAGGCTTTATCAGCCTACTCGCTTTCGAGGCGAGCGCCTTAGTCCACTCGGCCACCTCTCCTATGGATATTTTAGCAAAAACTTATGATATAATCTATTCAATATGGAGAAGGAGGTTAAGAAAGATAGGTCTAAGAACTAAAATAATATTGATTTTAGTGATTACGAATCTTTTTATTTCCTTTCTTTTTATCCTTGGAGAAATACATTTTGTAAAAAACGTTTTTAGAGAAAATATAAATAAAGAAATTCGTAATACTCAAATCTTATTTAGCAAATTAGTGGAGAAAGAAAAGAAGATTTTAGTTGCTAATCTATCGGATTATATTTATTGGAGAGATTTGGGAGAAAAAGGGGTTAAGAGGAGAGACAAGGAATTTTTAGAGGCAAATATTAATCCATGGATTAAGAATACCCTCAGATATGATGTGATACTTTTTACAAAAGAGGGAGAAATTATTACATCTTCATTACGTAATGTCCCAAAAGATTTACTAAAAGAAAAAGGAAAAAAGATAGAGGTTTTCTTTTATTCTTTTGGAGAAAAGGTATTTCTTTGTGTAGTAGGTCCCATAATGAGTGACGATAAAAAATATTTTTATGATGCCTATTTGTTATTTGCAAAACCCATAGATGATGAGATAATTAAAGAATGGGAAAATTTTTTGGATGCTAAAATAACGATTTTAAATATAGGATATGTTAGAGAAGAAAATTTAAGAAATTATTACGGGTATCCATCCTATCATATTGAGATTCCTTTAAATGAAAGCACATTGGCTCATATAGAAAAAGAAAGCAAGACCATATACTTAATTTATAGATCATCTTTAATAATGCTCATATCATTTACCCTTTTTATGTTAATATCGTCTCTTATAATTTCTCAATTTTTAATTTCCTATATAATGAAACCTTTTGAAAAATTAGTACTTATAGCAAAGGAAATTGAAAAGGGGAATTATGACGTGGATTTAGACATTTATAGAAATGATGAGATTGGGAATTTTATGAGAGCTTTTAAAAATATGATAGAAAAGGTTAAAGAAAGGGAAGAAAGGTTATTATTAGAGAAAAATATTATGAAGGATATGGCTTATTTAGATGTTTTAACTCAAACCTATAACAGAAGATATTTTGATATTATTTTTGAAGAATTAGTAAATAAAAATATTCCTTTCTCTCTTGTATTTATTGATCTTGATAACTTTAAAGATGTTAATGATAAGTTTGGTCATGATAAAGGAGATCAGATTCTTAGGGAGGTAGGAATGTTCTTGAAAGATAATTTTAGGTCTGATGATGTGATTATAAGGTATGGTGGGGATGAATTTTGTGTTATTCTTTTACACACTTCAAGGGAAGTGGCAGAGAAGATAATGAAAAGAACCCTTCGTGATTTTAAAGAAAAATTTTCAAATATTGATGGAATAAATTTAGAATTTAGTTTTGGTATAGCATCTTACCCTGAGGATGGTAAATTATTAGAAGATCTTATAAAGATTGCTGATGAAAGAATGTATAAAGATAAAAGGAAGAGATAAAAATTATTTATTAAGGATGGTGGCTTTTTTGATTCTTGGCCCTTGAGGAGTATCCTCTATTATATAACCTCTTTGTTTTATTTCTTCCCTAATTTTATCAGCTTTTTCCCAATTTTTTTCCTTTCTTGCTTTTTCCCTTTCTTCTAAAAGTTGCCAAATTTCTTCAGGTACTTCAATCTTAACTTCTGGAGGATTATCTAAGGATAGTCCAAATACTTTATCAAATTGAAGAATTGTGGCTCTCTTGACCTCGGGTGCTATCTTGTCATCTTTAACAAGTTCCCATAAAATAGCAAGTGCTTTTGGCATATCTAAATCATCATTTATAGCTTGATGGAATCTTTCTTCATACTCTTTATCAAAATCAGCTTCTACCTGAGGATATCTTCTCATATTTTCATAAAGCCTATTTAGGGCCCTTTGTGCTCCTTCAAGAGCTGACCATGTAAACCTTAAAGGACTTCTGTAATGGGCAGTAAGACAAAAATATCTATATGCTAAGGGATGATAGCCTCTTTCTTCCAAATCTGACAAGGTAAGAAAGTTTCCTTCAGATTTTGCCATCTTCTTTTCTCCCATAATAAGGAATTCTCCATGCAACCAATATTTAGCCATAGGCTTGTCATATGCAGATTCAGACTG
>JAPYWU010000156.1 GCA_028276205.1 Dictyoglomaceae bacterium
ATTTTTGAGAATTGGAAAATTAAATGAGCTGAAGGATCTGGTTCTTAGAAATCAAATTGATGTAGTAATTTTTAATAATGAACTTACTCCTGTACAACTGAGGAATATAGAGAAGGAAATACCAGTTAAGATTATAGATAGAACCATGCTTATTTTAGATATTTTTGCTCAGCATGCTAGGACGAAGGAAGGTAAGATTCAAGTTGAACTTGCCCAACTTCAATATCTTTTACCAAGGCTTGTGGGAAGAGGAGAAGCTCTTTCCAGGTTAGGAGGAGGAATTGGAACACGAGGACCTGGTGAAACAAAATTAGAGATTGATAGAAGAAAAATTAGAAGAAGAATTCATACTTTAAAGAATGAATTAGAAGAGGTAAGGAAAGAAAGAGAGGTACAAAGAAAAAAAAGATTAGAAATCCCTCAAATTGCTCTTGTTGGTTATACAAATGCTGGAAAATCAACTTTGTTTAATGCACTTACAGGTGAGAATGCCAAGGCAGAAGATCTTCTTTTTGCAACGTTGGATCCAATGGTAAGAAGAGTAAAATTTGAAAATGGTTGGGAATTCTTAATTTCAGATACAGTTGGTTTTATTAGAAATCTCCCTGAGGAATTGCTTACTGCTTTTAGAGCAACATTAGAGGAGATATATTATGTAGATGTTATATTGCATGTCATTGATGTATCTAATAAAAATTTTGAGATGCATATAGAAACTGTTGAATCTTTATTAGAGGAAATGGGAATTGAGGATAAACCTATAATAAGAGTATATAATAAAATTGACTTGTTAAATAAAGATGAGATAGCTTATTTGAGAAAAGAACTATTTTATAAACCTTCAGTTTTTATCTCAGCTTATCATGGAATCGGAATTAATAAATTAAAGGATGTAATTGTAAAAGAGTTACTAAAAGGAGTTAGAACATATAGATTTAAAATTCCATATGAGAGATGGGGTACATTTCAGAAAATAAAGAATAGAATTTATATTGAAGAAGAAAATTATCAAGATAGTTTTGTAGAAGTTAAAGCTAAGGTTCCAAAGGAGTACAAAAAGGTTTTAGATTCTTTAAGATTTTAAGAGTTCCCACATGGTTATTCCGTTTTCTAACATATAATCATTATTAAAGAATAAATATATTTTTTTAGGGTTTAATTTTTTGATTTCTTCTGCATATTTTATAATTTCGTCATTTTTGTAATAATATGAATACCATCTTTCTTTTCCATGAAATCTCATATATACCTGAGAATATAAATTTAGTATTATTTTATCTGGTAATTTAGGAGCACTTACTGATACTATTGTTATTCCAAGCTTTTTTATTGTATTAATAATATTATCATCAAACCATTCTATATTTCTTGGTTCAAAGGCAAATTTCTCTTTTAATTTTGTAAACTCATAAAATTTAACAATTTTCTCTAAATAATTTATTCTTATGCTTGGAGGAATTTGAAAAAGATAATAATCAATAAAAGGTTCTAAATCTAAGAAAACCTCATAAAATTTATTCCATTCTTCCATTGCTTTATCATTAAATCTATGTAGATGAGTAATTGAACGATTCACTTTAATAACAAATCTTAATTTCTCTGTAAAGGGCAGCCATTTTTTAATAGTTTGATTTTTAGGTGTATGATAAAAAGTACTATTAACTTCTATAGCATTAAAAGGAGTATTTTCGATATACCAATCTAAGCTTCTTTTTGGATTCCAACTATAATTCCATCCTGATGTTCCAATATAAACATCCACTTTTATTCACCCCTTAGATATTATATAATAGAGCCATAAAAAATTATAAATTTTTTTAAAAATTTTATGTTTCCTTTATTGACTATTTTTTACTTTTGTTCTATACTACCATGAACTTTCGAGAATGTACCTTATCTAATTTATTACTTGTATTTTTTTACATCCATAAAAAATTTCCTTACAAGAGGAGGTTTGAGGAATGCCTTATGAAGATTTAGCACTAAAGACAAGAGCAGAATTAGCAGAAATAGCGAGAGAATTGAAAATTCCTGGGTACTATCGTATGACAAAAGAAGAAATGATAGAAGCAATAAGTAGAAAATTAGAAGAGGGGGGAGAAATTTTAATTGAAGAAAAAGGTGAAGAGATGAAAACCAAGGTAGAAACAGATATTTTAGTTGAAAATAAAGGAGAGACTGATGTAAAAACTGAGGAAAAGCAAGAACAAAAGGATAAGGTTATTATTGATGGTTTTGAATGTGTTTATAGAGAGGGTTACTTAGAGATTCAGGAAGAGGGATATGGTTTTATAAGGAAAAACTTTAAGCCAAGTGATGAGGATGTATATATATCTGCATCCCAAATTAAAAAGTTTGGACTTAGATATGGTGATTTAATTGGAGGAATGGTAAGACCACCAAAGGAAAATGAGAGATGGTATGCTATTTTAAGGATAGATACAGTAAATGGAAGAGATTTAATGCATTCTCGTCAAAGGCCTAAATTTGACGATCTTATTCCATACCATCCTACAGAAAGACTAAAATTAGAAACAACTCCAGAAGAGGTAGATACAAGACTTATTGATCTTCTGGCTCCTATTGGAAAGGGACAAAGAGGTTTGATTGTTTCTCCTCCAAAAGCTGGTAAAACAACCCTTTTAAAGAAAATAGCGAATGGAATTTCTGCTAATCATAAAGAGGTTAAATTATTTATTTTATTGATTGATGAGAGACCTGAAGAAGTTACTGATTTTAGAAGATCAGTACAAGGTGAAGTAATTGGGTCTACTTTTGATGAACCACCAGAAAGGCATATACAAGTTGCTAAGTTAGTTCTTGAAAGAGCAAAAAGATTAGTAGAGTATGGTGAACATGTGGTTATTCTCTTAGATAGTATAACAAGACTTGCTAGGGCATATAACTGGGCAGTACCATCAAGTGGTAGAACTCTTTCAGGGGGAGTTGAGCTTGCAGCTTTACATCATGCTAAAGAATTTTTTGGTGCAGCTCGAAACATAGAGGGTGGAGGAAGTTTGACTATTCTTGCTACAGCTCTTATAGAGACTGGTAGTCGTATGGATGATGTAATTTTTGAGGAATTTAAAGGTACTGGAAATATGGAACTTGTTTTAGATAGAAAATTGGCAGATAGAAGAATCTTCCCCGCTATTAGTATTTCCAGATCTGGTACAAGAAAAGAAGAACTTTTATATCCTGAAGAGCAGTTAAAGAAAATCTGGTTCTTGAGAAGAACTTTGATAGGACAAGAAGAGGGAGAAGCTATTGAAGGTTTAAAGAGAATGTTAAGAGAGACAAGAAATAATGAAGAATTTCTAAAATTTATTGATGGGATTATAAAGAAAGGAAATACTGTAAGAAGGTAGATTAAGGTGAGGAAAAAAGTATTAATTCTCTTCTTTATAGCTTTAGTACTAGGAATTTTGGCTTTTCTTTTTACTAAAGAAGATATTCATATAAGGTTATATATATACAATCCTCTAAAACAAGCCTTAGAAAGCAAGGATATAAATATAAAGGTGACAAGACTTGAAAAATATTTTGTAAAGGAAAAAATATATAAAGAGACAATAAACAAGCTTATTTCATATTCTGACAATAATATATATCATCTACCTATACCAAAGGGAACAAAAGTTCTTAATATATCCGTCAAAAATAATATAGCTTATGTGGATTTTTCAGACGAATTAAGGAAGAATCATCCTGGTGGTAGTTTGGGAGAAATGTTAACTGTTTATAGCATTGTAGATACGCTTACAGAATTTCCTGAAATTAAAAAGGTTCAGATTTTAATAAGTGGAGCAGTAGTAGAGACCTTAGTTGGGCATATAGATTTAACATCTCCATTAGATAGAGATCTTTCCTTAGTTAAATAAAAAAAATGAAAATT
>JAPYWU010000187.1 GCA_028276205.1 Dictyoglomaceae bacterium
TAATAAAGAAAGTAGAGACTTTTTGGCTCTTCCATCCAGCTCCTTACTCACTTCTCTCAGAGTTTCCACTCCTATATAATAGGCACTTCCCTCATCTCCAATAATACTTCCCCATCCACTAACCCTAACTTCCCTTTTTCCCTTTCTCCCATAGGCAATAGTTCCTGTACCTGCCACTAAATGGATTCCATCCCTTGCTAAATTTCCACCTGCCCAACCTACTACCACATCATTTACAATAAAATTAGGCTCAATTGGAATCTCTTCTTTTATTATCCTTCTTAACACCTTTTCATCATCTCTAAATTCGCCAACTGCAGGAAGTCCAAAACAAGATATAATTTCTTCTGGTTTTATTTCACTCAATATTGGAGATAAAAGCTCTCTTATATTTTTTCTAAAAATCTCTTCCCCATTTTCCAATATATTGGTAGGTCCAGAAACATTTTTAAATATAAGCTTACCCTTTTCATCTACAACACAGGCTAAGGTTTTTGTACCTCCTCCGTCAACTCCAAGATAATACATACCTCAATCTACTCCTCTACTTTACATTTACCTTTAATATATTATTTTCTTTAATTATCTCATCTATTTTATTATCAGGATCAGCCTTTAAAAATAGTTCGGATATATCAATCCCTTTAGGGAATTTATATTCCATCTCTTTAACCTCATTAGGTTTTAACTCATCAATAAAGAATTTTTCCAATACATTATTATTAGAATCAAGAACTAAAACTTCCACATTTTTTGCAGATAAAAGTCCAGCATTTCCTACCCTAAAATATATTCTATCTTTCTTTTTTGTAATCTCATATTTTCCAAAATGAATTTCTGGCTTATTTGGATAACCTATAAAAAGTACTCTTGCTCCTTGAAAACCAAACTTTTGCTGTATAAAAGGAACATTAGGATCATTATCATACATTTCTTCCTTCTTTATTTTTACCTCATAGGTCTTAAAAGCTTCACTATCTCCAACAGGTATGGATGCAATAAAGGGCCAATTCTGACCATTATATGTGGTAATTTTTAATGCCAAATCCTGTACTCCTCCATCATAAATAGTAACATAGAATATGGAGTCCTTTTTCTCCTTAAAAGTCAAAACTACTCCTGCACTCCACCCCTCACACCTTCTTGCAAAGGTACCATAAATATTTTCCAAATCTTTCCATCCATCACCGTATATATAATCCTTATCATTTTTTCCCATAATTACTAATTGATCTATATTATCCGTTGCATATTCCCTTGGTTTAACAGGTTTACTTAAATCATATATTTTTGATATGTATAAATCAGTAATTGAGCCTAAAATACCATATTTTTGCCACTGACTTTTAACATAATTGATCAGCTCTACATCATCCTCATCACTATAATCTAAAGCCAATATAATATACCCATATTTTTCTGCAAGATCCTTTTGCTTTTTTACTAAAGCATCCGATATGGTATTTTTCTCATATTTTCCTGAAACAAAATTATATCCACTGGCAAAATCTTCCCATAAAACTGCATCTATATATTTTCCTGTATCTTCAAGAAGTTGAAATCCTCTATTTTGTATTAATATAGCGTTAGGGAAAGAATCTCTTATCTTTTTTACCAGATTTACCATTCCGGGCTTTGTATCTGGGTAGATAACTGCTGTATCCAAGGTGTCTAAGAAAAAGCCATCATATCCTTTTTCATTAATTAAATTTTTCATCTTAGTCAATACAAGATTTTGCCAAACTTCACACCTTGCATCTATAAACCATGAGTTCCAGTTTTCATTTTTCCCAAGAACACAATTTTGGGGTATACCAATAGTATTTGGATCCACATCGGATTCACCTATAGTAACATATACTACCACCTTTATTCCCTTGCTTTTTAAATATTGTACTTCATCCTTCGGAAGAGTGTAATCTTGTATCACTACAAGATCATATTTCTCTAATTTATCCACATTACCTTTACCGTAAAAGAATACAAAATTCTTTATATCCCTTAATGGATTCTTTTTTAAATCATTATCAGCCCAAATATTATTTCCTATATAAAAAGAAATAAGAAGAAGTAAAAATAATATTAAAAGAAATCTTGAAAACCTCTTCATAAACTCCCACCTCTTTTAAATAAAAGGGGATAAGGAGAATTTCCCCTTATCCCCATCAAATTTATTTTATTAGAATTTTTCCAATGGATCTACCAAAATTAAATTACCCCAGAAGGTTGGATTACCCCAGTTAGGACTTGACCCAGGAGCAGAACTCATCATCATTTCCTGATCTAACTTACCAGGAGTATCAGTATCGCTGGGTGAGAATGCAAATCCCATAATAAGATTAGGCTCAGGTTTTACCTTTAATAATGTCCATGGAATTGCAAATTCCAAGGTATATCCTCCATCTATCTTCTTTGCAGCAAGTTGTACCTTTTTAACATCTATTGCAAGAACGGGTGGAGTCCATACCCAAACTTCTGGTTCTAAAAGATCAAAATCTCCAGGGCTTATTCCAAATTGAAAATCGTCTTTATTGTTTGCCTTATCTTCAAAATCTCCTTGAAGATCGGTATCAAACCAGAGCTCTAAGTGGTCTCCCTGCCATATATTTTCACCAGTAGCAAGCTGTACAATACTATCATCCTTTACTATAGCTCCGATATAAAGGTAATTCTTATCCCATACCATGTAATATACTACGGATAGATCATCGGGTCCTTTCCAATTTTCAGGAATATAATCTACATCTCCCTTTAATCCTACATAATATCTTGGAGATAAGAAATATTCAGAAACTGAAACATCTCCGTCTATCTTAGGTGGTGTAGTTACATAAGGAACATAGTGGGTCCATGTACCCTTTCTTAATTTTACATCTTCACCAAAGGATATACTTAATACTACAAGAAGGATTAAAGAAATCATTAAAAACCTTTTCATTTAGAAACACCTCCCATATTCTTTAAATAGCATTGAAAAGAAATTTTTGAAAATAAAATTTTAAATATTTTTTTATCACCCCCCTACTTATTTAATTTATCCCAAGCTTCTTTTAATATTTTGTTTACCCTTTCCTCTGCTGTCTTGGCTGCCTTCTCTATATCTACCTTCCCTTGCCATGCATACCCTAAGGTGGTCTCTAACATGTTGTTCCACTCAAGCCAAGATGGAGTAAACATTAATGACCTTAATTGCCCTTTCTCATATAACTCAAATATCTTTAACGCTGGCTTTATATTCTCCTCATCAAAATATACCCTCGTCTTTGTCTTTAATGCTGGTATGGCTTGATACTCCTTACCCATTATCTCTTGCCCCTTCGGCCCTACCGCAAACTTTATAAACTCCCA
>JAPYWU010000157.1 GCA_028276205.1 Dictyoglomaceae bacterium
GAAAAAGCTAAGAGAAGAAAATGCACTTTTTGCAGGAGAAATGAGTGGACATATATTCTTTAATGATAGATTCTTCGGATATGATGATGCCATCTATGCAACCATGAGACTTTTGGAGCTATATGCTATAGAAAAGCTTAATAATCCAAATTTTGTTTTCTCCGATTTTCTTAAAGAATTCCCCAAGGTATATGCATCACCAGAGCTCAGAGTCCATTGCAGTGAAGAGAAAAAATTTGAGATCATTAAGACCTTCTTTGATAGATTAAAAGAAAAGTATCCTGAAATAGAAAGAGATATACAGAAGGTTATAACAATAGATGGTGTAAGAATTGAATTTTCTGATGGCTGGGCATTAGCCAGAGCAAGCAATACAGAACCAGTTATTGTATTAAGATTTGAAGCAAATTCTCCTGAAAAGTTAGAATTTTACCATAAGATTTTTGAAAGTATAATCAAAGAAGCTTGCTAAGGAGAAGGGCTAAGCCCCTTCTCCTCTTCTACAAAGATAAAACTTTTCTTACATAATTTAGGACATTTTCAATTATTTTTTCTTCGGGTGAATCCTCATCCATAATAATTTCAAACATTTTATCCTCTATTTCTTTAAAATCTTTACCAAGGGCACTTGCAATATCTCTGGCACTAAAATTCCAACTATCACCAAGAAGCATTTTAGCAAGATTCAAATCTTTTTCAGAAAATAGTCTGTCTAAAGGAAAGCGAGATACAGGAAGTACATAAAGAGTAACAATAGTATTACTAAATGTAGGATTCTCCAAAGAAGAATAGCTAAAAACCTCGCCTGTTTTTAAATCCAAAGCTACAATACCGTTTAGAGTAGGAGGATCATAATGTTCAATAGCTCGTCTCACTATATCCTCTATATTCATTCTCCTAACTATATTCCTAATAGACTTTTCTAATTTTTCTAAATCAATTTTTTTCTTATCCAATCTTTTCACCTAAAGGATCTCTTATTAAATTCTGTATAGAAGACAAATAGTATAAGAGTTAACAAAAAAAGATAAGAGTTTAATTGGGAAATAAGAGCTAAAAAACCTTTAAAAACCAGACTAATAAATGAAAAATCAAAGGAAAAAACCTTTAAAAATCTATATACAACAAAGATAAACAAAAAGGAAAAAATTAGTTCTAAAAATATTAAGAAGATGGTTAAAATCTTTCTTTTTATTACTTCTAATCTTAATCTTTTAAGTATATCATAAGATATTCTCTCCCATTCCTTTCTTATTTCTTCTTTATAAATTTTATCCTTAATAATTTTTTCTATTTGCAAGAACTTATCAAATTCTTTTTTACACTCTTCGCAAGATTGAAGATGTAAAAAGAAATCCTCATCTACTTCAGGGTATAAAAACATTTTCTCTCTAAACTCTTCACAATTCATTTTTTCTCTCCTTTTAAATAATTATATATCTTTTTTTTAGCCCTATAAATATGACTTTTTACAGTATTAAGAGAAATTCTCAGTTTTTTACTTATCTCTTCATAGGAATAGCCCTTATAATAATAAAGAATCAAAACTTCTTTCTCAATTTCATTCAAAGGTCTCCATATATCCCTATTCTCTATTATATATTCAGGATCTTCTACATTCCCTTCTAATAGTTCTTCCTCATAAACCAATCTTCCCTCTTTTCTTAAATAATCAATAGCAAGATTTTTCGCTATCTTAAAAAGATAATTTTTTGCTTTTTCTTCTTCTAAGGATACTTTCATGGCTTTCAAAAAAGTTTCTTGAAGAATATCTTTTGCTATTTCCTCATTCTTCAAAAACTTTCTAAGAAATATATAAATCTCTTCTCCGTACATTTTAAAATATCTCTCAATATTGTCCATTTAATAAAATTATATTACAGATATATAAATTTTCAAAAATTGCAGAAGTATTCTTTATGTTATAAAATAAATGCTAAATTGCATGAAAGGAGATACATTCTTGGAAGACTATTACTTTTTCTCAATTGTAATACCTGCCCATAATGAAGTAGGATACATTGAGAATACTATTGAACACCTCAAAGAAATAGATTATCCTAAGGAGAAATTAGAAGTAATCATAGTAGAAAACGGATCCACAGATAATACCCTTGATGTAATTAGAAAAAATTCTCCCCCATGGTTCAAAATTATATCCATAAAGGAATCAGGTGTCTCTAAAGCTAAAAATATAGGCATTGAAAACCTTTCTGATAATAGCAATTGGGTTATATTTTTAGATGCGGATACCTATTTTGAAAAAGACTTTTTAAAAGATCTTAACAAATATCTCCATGAACATGCTAATGAGAATTTAGGATGTGGTATGGTATCCCTTCTGCCTTACCCAGATTCAAGAAAGGCAAGATGTTGGTATCATTTTTATAATTTTGCCAATAAAGTCACAAAAACTACAAGATCCATACAGATAATAAGAAGGGATCTCCTAAAAGATCTCAGATATGATGAAAGCTTAACCTTTGATGAAGATACCATGATGATAAGACAATGTAGAAAAAGAGCAAAATATTTCTTCCTTAAGACCAATAAGGTTTATTCATCCACAAGAAGATTTGAGAAAAATGGATGGATAAAACAATTATTCCAATGGATGTACTATGCATCCCTACCCTATAGCAAAAAGAAAAAGATCAAATACAAAGTACTTCGTTAAAAAAGCCTATGTAATAGCTCCATCACTGTCCCTGATATTATAGGCACACTAAAATTATCATCAATAGGATTTGGAACAGCCTCCACAATAAAAGCAATAATTGCACCTATAGATACTAAATAAAGGGGTAATTTAGAGAAATACCAAAGGAAGAAAGCACAAGTTATACTGGCACATAGAAAACCAAGAGAGCCCTCTAATGTCTTTTCACTATTCTTAAATATTTTTCTTTCCCCAAAATTAATTCCAACCCATTTTGCCATCATATCTCCAAGAGATGTGAATCCAAGAGAAGCGAAGGAAATATTCATATCAAAAAGAACAAAGCTTAAAAATATCCCAAGTAGAAAGTTTGTTATGGAAGAAACTCTACCTTTTTCTTTCTCCTTAAAAATTCTGAAGTTTTTAAAAAGTTCAAACTGGAAAAAGTTCTCTACTTTCCATACTAACATCCTTAAAAGATCGATTATGAAGAAAAGAGCAAGAATTATGCCGATCAATATAATTACAAATATTTTGGAAAATATAATAGCAAGAGGTATAAAGAGTAAAGCAAAGGGACGTGTAATTATCCTCCAAAATGTATGTTTTTCAGTATAAAATTTAAATCCATCTCTTATTAAGTTTTTAACCGCTTCCATAGTAATAATAAAAATTAAAGACAACATAAACCAAAAGTCTGTATTTAAGCCAATATTAAGTCCTATAAAAGTACCTATAATAGGAAACATGGTCATAGTAAATACATCACCTTTACCCTTTGTAGCCATATTAAGTAATAAAGCATAAAGGATAATATATGAAAAAAGATAAAAAACCTCCAATAATGAAAAGTTTTGGTAAAGTACCTTAAAAAATATAAAGAAGAAAAGACTTAAAGAAGTAGCAAACCCTCTTCCCCCTTTAAAATCCAAATAAAAGGGAAATTTATGCCCTAAGACAGCAGAAAAACCAGCTAAATATGCATAGGGAAGAGAATATTTAAATAGATAATGGACTATAAACATCGGTATAAAACCTTTAAGCACATCATATAAACCAGTAATAAAGGCTAAGAATCCACCAACTGTCCTTTTTACATTTAAAGTGCCAGGATTACCGTCTCCTAATTTCCTTATATCAATTTTTTTGATCCATAAAGGTAAAAAATAACCTGGTAAAAAAGAGC
>JAPYWU010000158.1 GCA_028276205.1 Dictyoglomaceae bacterium
AACATGGTCATAGTAAATACATCACCTTTACCCTTTGTAGCCATATTAAGTAATAAAGCATAAAGGATAATATATGAAAAAAGATAAAAAACCTCCAATGATGAAAAGTTTTGGTAAAGTACCTTAAAAAATATAAAGAAGAAAAGACTTAAAGAAGTAGCAAACCCTCTTCCCCCTCTAAAATCCAAATAAAAGGGAAATTTATGCCCTAAGACAGCAGAAAAACCAGCTAAATATGCATAAGAAAGAGAATATCTAAATAGATAATGGACTATAAACATAGGTATAAAACCCTTAAGCACATCATATAAACCAGTAATAAAGGCTAAGAATCCACCAACTGTCTTTTTTACATTTAAAGTACCAGGATTACCGTCTCCTAATTTCCTTATATCAATTTTTTTGATCCATAAAGGTAAAAAATAACCTGGTAAAAAAGAGCCAAAAAGGTATCCTATAAAGGACGATATAAGAATTCTAACTAAAATAACCATATTTACGCCCCCAAAATTTTATTTCTTATTCTACCTTTCCTACTTCATTTTATGCTATACTTTCCAATATGAAAAGGATAAATCTTCCAAAAAGATTATTTTTTGATGGAGCTATGGGTACAGAATTACAGAGAAGAGGTCTTCCCCCAGGATCTCCTCCTGAAATATTAAACCTTCAAAATCCATCCTTGGTTGAAGAAGTGCATAGAGATTACATAAAGGCAGGAGCTATGGTTATAGAAACTAATACTTTTGGAGGTAATAGAATAAGGTTAAGGAGGGCAGGTCTTGAGGATAAAATTGAGGAAATAAATAGAAAAGGGGTAGAGATAGCCAAGAAAGCATCAGAAGGAAAAGTATTAATTGCAGGATCAATAGGACCCTTAGGAGAACTTTTGGAACCCTTTGGAAATATAACTGAAGAAGAGGCTGAAGAGGTATTTTCCGAACAGATAAAAATATTAGTAGATGCTGGCGTAGATTTCATACTTATAGAGACCATGATTTCTCTCCAAGAGGCCTTGATAGCTTTAAAATCTGCAAAAAAATACCATACCTTAGTTGGGGTAACTATGAGTTTTGAATGGATTGGAAATCAAGGAAGAACTCCCTTTGGAGACGACGTAGAAACATCCATTAAAAAATTACAAGAAGAAGGGGCAGATTTTGTGGGAGCAAATTGTGGAAAGGGTATAGAAGATATGATTAAGATAGCTGAAATTATAAGAAAAATTACAGATCTTCCAGTACTTATTCAACCTAATGCAGGTATTCCTAAATGGGAAAATGGAAAACTTGTATATCCTGCTACTCCCAACGATTTTAAAATATTTGTAGAAAAGATGCTTAACTTAGGGATAGATTTTATAGGAGGGTGTTGTGGTACTACCCCTACACATATAGATGTATTTAAAGAATTCTATCCTAAATTATAACAATCCTCAATAATCTATAATTTCATATACCCTTGAAGGTATCTAATTCTTGATATTTAGGCAAAATTTAGATAAAATCAAAAACAAAAAGGATTTGTTAAAAAATGCACGAGTGGGCTTTAGCGGAAGGCGTTGTAAATACAGCTTTAGAAATAGCTCAGAATAAAAATCTGAGAAGGGTAAAAACTATTTTGTTAAAAGTAGGTGAAATTCAGCAAATAGATTTAGAAGTTTTTGATTTTGCATTAAAAGAGCTTTCTAAAGACACAATTTTAGAGAAAGCAGAAATAAAATATGAAAATTTTCCAGCTTATCTATCATGCAATGTTTGTGGATATAAATGGAGTTTTTATGAAACCTTTAACAAACTCAATGAAGAAGAAAAAGAAGCAATTCACTTTGTACCAGAAACCATCCATGTATATATTAAATGTCCAAAATGTGGAAGCCATGATTTTGAGATAACAGAAGGAAGAGGAGTATTTATAGAGGATGTATTATGAAACTTATTGATCCCAGATTATCAATAATCGAAAAAAGATTAGAAAACATAAAAAGAATAATACCTGTAGCAAGTGGAAAGGGAGGAGTTGGGAAAAGCACTGTTTCTGCTTTTTTAGCTCTTTTGTTAAAAGAAAAAAATTATAAAGTAGGCCTTTTAGATCTTGATTTATATGGTCCTTCCTTACATATCTTTTTGAATAATTCCCATTCTTTTCCTAAAGAAGAATATGGCCTAATACCAGTAAATATTAATAATATTGATTTCATGTCCATCATTTACTTCACCCAAAACAAACCACTTATCATGAGAGGAAAAGAATTAACAGATACACTGATCGAAATATTTACAATAACAAGATGGAATCCTCTTGATTTCCTTATTATAGATATGCCTCCTGGAATGGGAGAGATCCTCTTAGACCTTATAAGATTGATTAACAGATTGGAGTTCCTTATAGTAACAAACTCTACCAGAATCGCCATGGAAACAGTAGAAAAGCTTATAAATTTTTTAAAAGAGCAAAATATACCTATACTTGGGCTCATTGAGAATATGAAAATAGGAGATCAAGATTTTGTAAGAGAAAAATGTAATAGTTTAGGTATACCTTATATAGGAAATATATCCTTTTATGATAATTTAGAAAATTACTACGGAAATTATAATGAAATAATTAATTCTCCTATCTCAAAAGAAATCTCTCAAATAGTTAATTTCTTTGCATAAAAATCTTGTATAAGAGAGAGGGTGGACTATGGAGAACATCAAGATTAAGGTAAATGGAAATGAGGTAGAAGTTTCTCCTGGTAAAACTGTGCTCCAAGTCTTAAAGGAACTTGGTATACACGTACCTGTACTTTGTCATTATGAACCACTGATGCCTCAAGGCTCATGTAGATTGTGTGTAGTAGAAGATAGGGGCGTTTTGAAAACCGCCTGTACAACTCCAGTAGAACCAAACATGGACATAAAAACCGATACACCCAATGTAATCAATTCAAGAAAACTTGTTCTACAGCTACTGTTCACAGAAAGGAATCACTATTGCATGTATTGTGAAGTCACAGGTGAATGCGAACTTCAAGATCTGGGATACGAATTTGGATTAGATCACTTTGAATTTCCTACTTACGAGAGGAAATTCCCTGTAGACAATTCTCATCCTTTCATACTTATGGATCATAATCGCTGTGTACTATGTAGAAGATGTGTAAGAGCATGTTCTGAAGTAGCAGGACATTTTGTCCTTGGTGAAATGGAAAGAGGAATTGATACCATGATTATTGCAGATATGGATACACCTCTTGGTAAATCAACTTGTGTGTCCTGTGGGCTTTGTGCTCAAGTATGCCCCACAGGAGCTATTATAGATAAAAGGTCAGCTTACTTAGGTAGAGAGGTACAATCAGATGTCATTAATACAAATTGTGATTTATGTCCAGTAGGATGTGGAATAGAGGTTTATAAAAAGAAAGGAGCAAATTTCATAGTAAAAATATATGGAGATTGGAACTCTGATGTATCTCAAGGAGTACTTTGTAAAGTTGGAAGATATTTATCCCTTTATGATGAAAAGGAAAGGTTAATAGGAATAAGAGTAAAAGATGATTTTGGATATAGAAAAATTAGTGAAGATCAACTTATAAAGTTAGTAAAAGATAAAATAGATAAAGGAATCGCTTATGTAGATGGTACTCTATTTAATGAAGAATTGGAACTAATCAAAGAAATATTCAAGGACAAGGTGTATGCTCTTTATCCTGAAAAAATTCCAATTCCATCTAATATCACACTAAAAGAATTAGATAATAGAAACTTCTACGTTGTTATTGGTGCAGATCTCAATAGAGAATATGGTACCGTAGGATCT
>JAPYWU010000159.1 GCA_028276205.1 Dictyoglomaceae bacterium
AAAATTCCCTGTCATAAATGGGTCCGCTAATCCTTGCATAAAACTCTCCGATGGACATACCTTGTATTTATACCTTATATCATACATGAACTTTAATCCTTCCAAGGATTTGAGATTTGAGTATATTATACATGTCTTCTTATCCTTTGTTAATATCTCCCCTCCTGCACTCCATATGATGGGATAAAGTCCTCCTTCAGGCCAGGTAGGCACATATAATCCCCAAACTTCTGGAACCCCATCTTTATTCTCATCTATTGTTAACTTTTTTGCTGCATCCAACCATTTATTCCAGTCCCATGTCCAATCAGGATATCTTACCTTGTACTTGTCAAATAGATCTTTGTTGTAATACATTACCCCTCCAAGGGTAATATCCCTTACCATAGCATACTTCTTACCATTCCATTCACATACTTCTGGGTCATAATAATAGTTTTTTATATTTATCTCTTTATCCATCCAATCAGTAATATCTAAAAATACACCTTTTGAAGCTAAGTCAATAAAATAAGCACCATCCATGAGTATTACATCAGGGGCATTTCCTGCAGCAATCCTATTTTGTAGTTGTTGCCAATAAGCCCCCCAAGCTGTTGATTCCAATCTTACAAAGATCTTATTCTGGGACTGGTTAAAAGCTTCAACTATCTTTTTTTCTACCTCTATTTCCTTTAAATCTCCCCATCTCATGTACACAATTTCTATTTTACTTTGTCCAAATAAAGGTAGACCTATCAAAATCAAAGTTATTAATAGAAAAAGAAATCTTTTCATTCTTTATCCCCCCTTTAAAACTTCACTACTTTAGAAAGATTTCTTGGACTTTCCACATTTATATTTTTATAATCAGCAATCTTTAAACCAAGGATTTGTCCCCATAATACTTTAAGAAATACACTTTCTGGCAAGTAAGATATAGGAATATTATCTCCATCATCGCCAATAGTAATAACTTTTGCCCCATAAGATTCCAACTCTTCTATAAGATCTTCTTCCTCCTTTAATCCCCTTCTAAAAATAGATACTAAAAAACCTTCTTCTACTAATGATTTAGGTCCATGTCTATACTCAAAAGTAGAATAAGCCTCTACCTTTGATAAAGACATTTCTTCCAATTTTAAAGCAGATTCTCTGGCAATACCCTCTTCTATTCCAAGACCTAAAAAGACATAATGTTTAAAATTCATATATTTATCTGCTTCTTCTTCCATTCTTTGAATTACTTCAGGAACCTTTTTCACAAGATTTTTATAAGCACTGAAATCTTCTCCTATCATATAACTTGAGATAAGCTCTAAGGAAAGAAGAATTCCTGAAAAGGATTTAGTCATCACAATAGACTCTTCTCTAAAAGGGAGAATTATACTTACATTGGATATCTTTGTTAAAGAACTCTCAGGCTCTAAGGTTATTCCTAAGGTTGGGATATTCATTTTTCTAAAAACTTCTCCTGCTTTTATCACTTCTGTAGACTCTCCTGATCGAGATATTAAAATAGCAGATCTTTTTAGATATTTATTTCCCACATTCTCATTGGATGCAAAAAAGATTTCTCCTCCGGGAAGAAACTTTGTTTCCTTTTTTGTTTTTAAAGTAAAAAATCTACTGGCAGAAAGGCTTAAATATAAGGATGTACCACATCCTATAAAATAAATTAGATCACTTTCCAAAATAAAAGATGGTATCTTTTCCTTAGCAAGATAATTCTCCATATATTCAAGGGTAAGAGGCAAAGTCTCAACTTGTTCTTTTATCTCCTTTTCTACTAAAGACATCTTTGTACCTCCTTCATATTGGGATTAATACACTCTATTTTTAACTTTGATCATTTATAACCCATATAATGATTATTTCTAGATTATTATAGATAGAAATTGATATTTTTGTCAATGTTTTTAAAAATAAATTTATCATAAATGTTCTTTATTGATTGACGTAAAAAATATGCTAAGTTTATAATTTTAATTAAAACGATTGTCTCCTAATTAAATAAATAGGGAGGTGTGAAAAAAATGAAAGAAAACCTGGAATTTATTTACCATATTCCTCCAAGAATCCTTTTTGGACCAGGTAGCTTAGAAAAATTAAGAAATGAAAAATTACCAGGTAAAAAAGCCCTTATTGTTATTTCTGCAGGCGGATCCATGAAAAAACTTGGGTATTTGGATAGACTTGTCGATATATTAAAGAGCTTAAAAATTGAATATGTGGTTTTTGATAAAATTCTTCCTAATCCTATTAAAAAACATGTAATGGAAGGAGCACAGATTGCAAGAGAAGAAAAATGTGATTTTGTTATTGGGCTTGGAGGAGGAAGTAGCATTGATTCAGCCAAAAGTATAGCTATTATGGTAAACAATCCTGGCGACTACTGGGACTATATAATAGGTGGTACTGGAAAAGGAAAACCCATAGAAAAGCCTGTTCTACCTATAGTTGCAATAACTACTACAGCAGGTACTGGCACAGAGGCAGATCCATGGACTGTGATAACTAATGAGGAGACCAATGAAAAAATTGGATTTGGTAATCAATATACCTTTCCTACCCTTTCTGTGGTTGACCCAGAACTTATGCTTAGTGTGCCACCTCACCTTACTGCTTACCAGGGATTCGATACCTTCTTCCATTCTGTGGAAGGATTTATTGCTAAAATTGCTACCCCAATAAGTGATCTTTACGCCCTAAAAAGTGTAGAGCTAATTGCCAAATATTTACCAATATGTGTAAAGGATGGCAAAAACTTATTAGCAAGAACATATGTGGCCCTTGCAAATACCTTAGCTGGATTTGTAGAAAGTACTTCAAGCTGTACATCTGAACATTCCTTAGAACATGCTCTCTCAGCTTTCCACCCAGAGCTTCCCCATGGTGCAGGACTAATTATGGTCTCAGAAGCATACCATACCTTTTTTGCTTCCAAAGTACCAGAAAAGTACATTCAATTGGCAAAAGCTATGGGTGTTGATGTAGATTCTCTCCCTGCTGAAGAAAGACCTTTTGCCTTTGTAAAAGCCATGAAAAAATTGCAAGAAGAATGTGGAGTAGGCAATTTAAAAATGTCTGACTATGGAATAAAGGAGGATGAAATAGAAAAATTAGCAGATAATGCTATAAAAACTATGGGTGGCCTTTTTGAAATGGATCCTTATAAATTAAGTTTTGAAGAAGCTGTTGAGATTTTGAGAAAAGCATATAAATAAAAAAAGGCTTAGAAACTTATTTCAGGAGACTATATTATGAATAAGATTCCTGTAATTCTTGATACCGATATTGGTACTGATATTGATGATACATGGGCTCTTATTATGCTTATCAACTCTCCTGAACTGGATGTTAAATTAATAACAACCGTAAGTGGAGATACTCTCTATAGGGCAAAAATTATTGCCAAAATACTTAAAATTGCAGGTAAAAAGATTCCAATTGGTATAGGTCTTGGAGATCCAAAAAATTCTTTAAATTTCCAAGAGCCCTTTGTAAAAGATTTTGATATAAATTCCTATGAAGGAGAAATATATAAAGATGGGGTTCAAGCCATGGTTGATAAAATAAAAAAATCAGAAGAACCAATTACTATAATATCAATAGGACCTGCCACAAACATAGCAAAGGCAATAGAAATCTATCCTGAGCTACCTAAAAAATGCAATTTTGTTGGAATGCACGGAAGTATATATAAAGGTTATGGGGGCAAAGAAGAAAGAGAGCCAGAGGCTAATGTAAGATCCGATATTCCTTCTATCAGAAAGGTATTTTCATCAGATTTTAAAAGTAAAATAA
>JAPYWU010000160.1 GCA_028276205.1 Dictyoglomaceae bacterium
CCAAATGCCATAACTGTTTCAGGTAAAACCATTGGAGAAATAGCAGAATCTGCAGTTATTAAAGATAGAAATGTGATAAGAACCTTAGAAAATCCATATGCCCCTGATGGTGGACTTTCCATACTATATGGTAACTTAGCCCCAGAAGGCGCAGTAGTTAAAAAATCTGCGGTAAGCCCTAAGATGTTAAAACACCAAGGACCTGCAAGGGTATTTAACAGTGAAGAAGAAGCTATAAAAGAGATTTATGCAGGCAAAATCAATAAAGGAGATGTAGTAATCATAAGATATGAAGGTCCAAAAGGAGGACCTGGAATGAGAGAAATGTTAAGTCCTACTTCTGCATTAGCAGGAATGGGACTTGATGAAGATGTGGCATTAATAACCGATGGTAGATTTTCAGGAGGAAGCAGAGGAGCAGCCATAGGACATGTATCCCCTGAAGCTGCTGAGGGTGGTCCTATAGCTCTTCTTAAAGATGGAGATATTATTGAAATAGATATACCTAATAGAAAAATAAATGTGAAATTATCCCAAGAAGAATTAGAAAAAAGAAAGAAAGAATGGAAACCTATTAAAAGAGAAATTGAATTCAACTACTTAAGACGTTATGCTGCTTTAGTAACATCAGCAAGTCATGGAGCAGTATTAAAAGATATATATGAAGATAATTAATAGTAAGGAGGTTAAAAGATGATAATTACAGTTGTAGATCATTATCCTAAAATACCAAATCCCCCAAGAGAACCAAAATTAAGAAAGGCAATTCATGCTTATGATCAAGGAAAGATTACAAAGGAAGAATTAGAGAAAATTTTTGATGAAGTAACAAAAGAAGTAATTGAAGAACAAATAAGGGCAGGAGTAGAGCTTATAACAGATGGTCAAATAAGATGGGAAGATGGACAAAGTTATATAGCAAAAAAACTTGATGGTATTGAAATAGGGGGTTTATTTAGATATTTTGATAATAATACCTACTATAGACAACCAATCATAAAAGATGAAATAAGATGGAGAGAACCCATCATACTTAATGATTGGAAAAAAGCTCAGGAATGGGCAGGCAATATTCCTGTTAAGGCAGTTCTAACGGGTCCCTATACCCTTGCAAGATTAAGTAGAGATGAATATTATAAGGATTTAGAAAAATTAACAAAAGCATATGCAAAGGCATTAATTGAAGAAGTAAAGCTATTAGAAGAAAACAAGGTCCAATATCTCCAGTTTAACGAACCTTCCATTCAATACTATCCAGAGGATTTTGATCTTCTCCTTGAAATATACAAAGAAATAAGAAAATATTTTTCAGGAAAATTAGCTATATATACATACTTCCATACAGTTTTACCTTTAAAAGATAGAATAAAAGATTTACCAATTGATATATTTGGAATAGATTTTGTATCAAGAAAAGAAAATTTTGAAATACTAAAAGATTTCCCTAAAAATATGGCCTTAGGTTATGGTATAGTTGATGCAAGAAATACAAAATTAGAAACACCTGACCAAATCGCCCAATTAATAAAACAGGCTTTAAACTACATAGAAGATGAAAATCTCTATATTAACCCAAGTGCTGGGCTTGAATATCTTCCAAGAGAAAGAGCTTATGAAAAATTGGTAAATTTAGCTAAAGGAGTAAATTTAGTAAGAGGTGAGAGAAAATGAAAGAAATAAAACTTCCCATACTTCCCACAACAAGTGTTGGTAGTTTTCCTAAACCAGATTACCTTGTTAAAGCAAGAAACCAATACTCAAAAGGTCAAATTCCCTACTCTACTCTTCATGAGTTGGAGCTCAAGGCCACAGAAGAAGTTATTAAAATGCAAGAAGAAATAGGCGTAGACATATTAGTACATGGAGAAATGGAAAGAGGAGATATGGCCACATATTTTGCAGAAAATTTAGAAGGCTTTACTATAAGTGGTCTTGTCAGATCATACGGAAACAGATACTACAAAAAACCAATAGTAATAGGTAAAATTAAAAGAACAAAACCAATCACAGTAGATATGTTTAAATTTGCTCAAAGTCTAACCAAAAAGCCTGTAAAAGGAATGCTAACAGGTCCCTATACAATAGCAGATTGGTCCTTTAATGAATATTATGATAATAAAAGAGATTTAGTTTTAGATCTTGCGGAAGTAATAAATCAAGAAGCATTAGATTTAGAGAAGGCTGGAGCCTTATTTGTGCAGATCGATGAACCTGCTGTACCTACTCATCCTGAAGAAATCCATATAGCAAAAGAAGCCTTTCAAGTTTCTACAAGGGGCTTAAGAAGCTTTATAATTACTCACATATGTTACGGGGATTTCAGACCTATATGGAAAGAAATAATAAATTTTCCTGTACACCAATTTGACTTAGAATTTACAAATAATGCAGACAAACTTTATCCTCTTATAGAAAGTGTAGGCTTTCCACCAGATAAATATATCGCGGTAGGAGTTATAGATGTGCATACCCATAGAATAGAGAGCGTAGATGAGATAAAGCAAAGAATAAGAGAAGCCCTTAAACATTTTCGCCCTGAACAAGTATTTATAGATCCTGATTGTGGATTAAAGACAAGAACCTGGGAAGAAGCAAAAGCGAAAATGGAAAATATGGTAAAAGCAGTTAATGAGATAAGAGAAGAACTTATAAAGCAAGGTTATCCATCAGAAATTACTATTAAATTAGAGCTATGAGAAAATATCTTTTAGAGCAATGGAATTTTTGGCTTGATGAACTATATGCCTATTCAATAATTAACAAGTTAATACTTGATGAATGGTATTTTACTGATTCTAAAGAAAAATTAAATGATAAAGATTTAGAGATTATCAAATTGGGGGAGAGATGGAAAAAAATATCTCTCCCCGTTTACTTTATAAAAAGGTTAAATTTACCTAAGGATTTTGAAAGGTCAAATCTTTATATTCTCCTTGATATAGGAGGAGAATCATTTCTATATATAAATGGTAAGCCTTATGCTGGAATAAACCAATATCACAAGGAACATAAAATACCCTACTACGATCAATTAGACTTACTTATTGAAGCTGTACCCAAAGGTTTATTTGGCCAACATCAATATAATCCAGTATTCAAAGAAGCCATTATATTCCAGAAAGATGAGGAGATATATAAAGCATGGCTTATTTTCAGTATTATAAGAGAATTTGGTCTCTATTTGGAAAATATAAACCAAGATTTACAACAAGAAATAGAAAATATTCTTGAAGATACTCTTGGAAAAATAAAATTAATAAGTAGTAAGGATAAATTCTTGGAAAAAATACAAAATACAAAATTTACTATGGATATTTTGAGAAGTTTATGGAGTATGCCTGAATTTCCAAAAGAAGAAAATCCCATACCTAAGGAGTTAAAAGATGAGATAATATTACAAGCTCAAGATGCCCTTAAAAGAATGAGAGATCTGAAAAAGAAATATCCCAATATAGGAGAATATTATGCTGTAGGACATTCTCATATTGATTATGCTTGGCTCTGGCCAAGAGAAGAAACTATAAGAAAAGCTCAAAGAACTTTTTCTACCATCCTTCAACTTATGGATCTTTATCCGGATTTCAAATTCTTACAAAGTAGTGCCCAAATCTATAAAGATATAAAAGAAAACAACATTTTTCTTTTCCAAAAGATAAAAGAAAAGGTTATGAAAGAACAATGGATAATAGAAGGAGGAATGTGGGTAGAAAGTGACTGCCAACTTCCATCAGGAGAAGCCTTAGTAAGACAGTTCTTATATGCCCAA
>JAPYWU010000161.1 GCA_028276205.1 Dictyoglomaceae bacterium
TACTGCTGATTTATACTTCCACATCTATAAATTCCTTAAACCTTATCTCCTTAAGATCTATATTACAAGTAAAGGCAAAAAATATTCCTCCTCTTTCTTTTAAAAGTTTAGCTGATTGATAGAAATCTTTATCAAGATCTTTATTGGGTTTTACTAATTTTGCATCCTCCCTTTGTACCACAAATATTACCCATTTTTCAAAAATCCAATCTGCCATATATTCTAAATGTTTTGCCCCTCTTGTAGTTGGTGCATCTGGAAAAAATCCTATATGATCTTTTACTAATGTCACTGATTTTACTTCTACCAATATTTTATTATTTATTAGAAAATCAAATCTTTTTCCATGATATGTAAACTCTTTTCTTAACTCCTTGACCTTTACAGGAAATCTAAATAGATTTTCTTCAAATATACGATTGGCTAAGGATGCATTTAAAGAAACAAGAATTCCATTCTCCTCCCCAAGAACAGCTTCAAAAGATGTTTTTCTTTTTTCTCCCTCTTTCTTAGATATATAGACTACAGACGAAGGATAAATTATATTTTCCAATCTCCCAGGATTGGGAAGATATGAAAGTACTTCTTTTCCATCATACTTTATAAATAACCTGAATCTTTTTTCTCTTCTTATTACTTCCGCTGATTCTAAAGGAGGAAGTCTCATAGAATGAATTATAACATAAAAGGGAGAAAGGAAAGATATTCCTTTCTCCCAAAATAAAATAAGTTTATTATTTTGTTATGTTTATTTCAAAAGATCTACTATCTTTTTGCCCTGATAGGTTAAAAGATCCAATTTCTTAAGGGCTAATTTCTTCACATTATCGGGAAGAGGAACATATAAGAGTTCTTCAGCATATTTGTCTCCCTTTTCGTATGCCCATCTAACAAACTTTACAAGAGCTTTTCCTTTTTCCAAATCTTTCTGTTCCTTGGGGATCAATAGGAAAGTGTAACCCGTAATAGGATAGCTATTTCTCCCAGGAGCATCCACTATATATACTGCAAAATCATCAGGTACTTTATAGAAGGCTGCTGAACTTTTTATAGTCTCAAAATTTGCATCTACCACATTACCAAATTTATTTCTTATTTTTGCATAAGGGAGATTGTTTTGTTTTGCATAAGCAAGCTCTACATATCCAATAGCACCTATAGTATTTTTAACAACTCCTGCTACTCCTTCGTTACCCTTTCCACCTATTCCTACTGGCCAGTTAACAGATGTACCCGCTCCTACTTTTTCTTTCCACTCTGAACTTACAGCAGAAAGAAAGTTAGTAAAAATAGCAGTTGTACCACTACCATCAGATCTTCTTGCTACAATAATAGGCATATTGGGAAGATTTAAGTCTTTATTTACCGCTCTTATTTTAGGATCATTCCAGGTTTTTACTTTTCCAAGATAGATATCCGCTATAAGATCTCTTGTAAGTACTAATTTATCTACATTAGGCAAATTATAGATCATAACAATAGCACCTATAACAGTAGGTATCATTATTAAACCACTTTCTTCCTGATCTTTTCCAGGAAGAGGCGCATCTGATGCTCCAAAATCTACTGTTCTTGCTTTTACTTGCTGAATACCTGCTCCACTTCCAACAGATTGATAATTAATTTTAATGCCTGTCTCCTTTTCAAACTCGTAAAACCAACGAGAATAAAGAGGATATGGAAAGGTTGCCCCTGCACCATTTATAAGAATACTTTGTCCCAAGGATATGGAAGAAAGAAGAAGTAAAAAAACTAAAATAAGAACCTTTCTCATGAATTTCCCTCCTTTTTTAGAGTTAATATTATCTAAAGAGATTCTTTTTAACCAATTTCACCTCCCTTTTCAATTATTTCCATTATAGATTTTATTTTCCAAAATTTAAAGCCTATTTAATCTTTAGTTAAATTTTTATAAGAAAAGGTTAAGTAATTGTTAAAGATAATTTGTGCTATAATAAATAAAAATTTTTAGAAAGGGGAGAATAAAATGCCAGAATTTGGTACACCATTTTCGGTATTAGGAGCGGGAAGAAAAATAACAAAGGAAGAACTCATAAGAGCCATAAGATTATTTATCTCTGCAGAATATGAAGCAATTCAACTGTATGAGGAAATCGCAGAAGCTACCGATGATCCTCTCGCTAAAAAGGTCCTTTATGATGTAGCCAATGAAGAAAAGGTCCATGCAGGGGAATTTTTAAGGCTTTTAAAGGAGCTATATAAAGAGGAAGAAGAATTTTACAAAAAGGGAGAAAAAGAAGTAGAAGAGATGATAAAAGAAGTAAAAGGATAAAAATGTTTCACGTGAAACATTTTTGAGGGAATAAGATGGGGAAGATCATATCCGTTGCTAATCAAAAGGGAGGAGTAGGAAAAACAACCACAGTTATAAATTTAGGATATGCTTTGGGAGAGATGGGGAAAAAAGTACTCATTGTAGATGGTGATCCTCAGGGAAATGCTACAAGCGGAATTTCTCCATTAAAAGACAAAAAACCCAATCTATATTCCGCCCTTATAGAAGAAATACCTATTGAAAAAGTTATATATCCTTTAAGAGATGGTAAAAATCCTGTAAGAGAAAATTTATATATAATACCTTCTAATATTGATCTGGCAGGTGCAGAAGTAGAATTAGTCTCTATGTTATTTAGAGAATTAAGATTAAAGGAACTACTTAAAAAAATCTTGGATAATTTTGATTTTATTATTATAGATTCACCTCCTTCTCTTGGCCTTCTTACAGTTAATGCCTTAGTTGCTTCAGATTTCGTATTAATACCTCTTCAATGTGAATATTATGCCTTAGAAGGGATATCTCAACTTTTAAAGACTATCAATATAATCAAGAAGAATTTAAACCAAGATTTAGATATATTAGGCGTACTTCTTACCATGTACTCAAGAACTACCCTTGCCCAACAGGTAGTAGAAGAAGCCCATAATTATTTTAAAGATAAAGTATTCAAAACCCTTATACCAAGAAACGTTCGTTTAAGCGAAGCACCCAGTTATTCCCTTTCCATATTTGAATATGCTCCCGACTCTACAGGAGCAGAAGCTTATAGAGAATTTGCTAAAGAGGTGATAGAACGTGTCTCTTAAAAAGAAAGGGTTAGGAAGAGGATTGGAAGCACTTCTTGGTGAAAATGAAAAAGAAGGAATAGAATTTGTTCCTATAGATAAGATTATTCCAAATCCAAAACAACCAAGAGAGACCCTAAACCCTGAGACATTACAAGAACTAATAGATTCAATAAAAAATGTGGGACTTTTACAGCCCATTCTTGTAAGACCAAAAGATGATTTTTATGAAATAATAGCGGGTGAAAGAAGATACCATGCTGCAAAAGTGGCAGGTCTAAAAGAAATACCTGTAATTATTAAAGACATTGATGATCAAACAGCATGGGATATAGCTCTTACAGAAAATCTTCAAAGAGAAGATTTAAATCCTATTGAAAAGGCAAAAGCCTTTCAATACTATATAGAAACCTTTAATGTGACCCAAGAAGAATTGGCAGAGAGATTAGCAATTAGTAGATCTGAAGTGGCAAACTTTCTCAGGCTTTTACAGCTTCCTCCAGAAATTCAAGAAGAGGTAAGAAGAGGAAATCTTACCTATGGCCATGCAAGAACCCTTCTTGGAATAGATGATCCTTATCTACAAAAACTCCTTGCTCAAAAGGTTATAAAAGAAAAGCTTTCTGTAAGAGAGACAGAAGATTTGGTAAAAAAGAAAAAAGTGAAGGAAAATATAGATC
>JAPYWU010000162.1 GCA_028276205.1 Dictyoglomaceae bacterium
CTTGCGAAGAATCTTGATATACCTAATATTAAGAAATTTTGGGAATTAAGGACGGATCTTTATGTTTTGAAAGTTTTTTCAAGACTTCAAAGATTAAATATAAACACAGATATATTTAAAAAATATGGTATAAATATGAACTCTATTGAATCTTTTTATGAAAAGACATCTGGGCTTTATCAGAGGGTTTTAAAAGAGGCTGAGAGTGTTGACTTTGACTTTTTGATTAAAAAATATCTCTTAAATTATATGACAATGAATTTTAAAAAAGTGGTTAGTGGACCTGAAGTTGTTATTTTTTATTTCTATAACAAATGGTGGGAATTGGAAGATTTGATTCTCATTTTAGAGAGTAAAAAGAATAATATTCCAAAAGCTTTTTGGGAAAGAAGGTTGTTGAAAGCAAATGCTTGAAGGTAAAATTGCCATCATAGGTTTAGAAAGTTTAGTAGAAATATTTAAGATATATGGTGTAGAGGCTTTTCCTGTAAAAGATGAAAAAGAAGCTTTGGAGGTTTTTAATGGATTATCTGATAAAGAATACTCTTTGGTTATTGTTTTGGAAAGTGTTTCTGGAAAGATTGTAGAAAATGTAAAAGATAAGATTCCTCTTATTTTACCCGATACATTTTCACAACGAAAATTAGGAGAAGAGATTTTAAGAGATATGGCTGAAAAAGCCTTAGGAATAGATATACTTTCTGAAGGAGAGGGATAGTAATATGGAAGGAAAGATAGTTAGAGTTGCGGGTCCTTTAGTTGTAGCGAAAGGACTTGTAAATGTTAAGATGTATGAGATGGTAAGGGTAGGAAATTTAGAGCTTTTTGGTGAAATTATTGGTTTGGATAATGATTTAGTATATATTCAAGTATATGAAGAAACTCAAGGAATAGGTCCTGGAGAGCCTGTATATGCATTAGGTGAGCCTCTTTCTGTTGAGCTGGGACCTGGAATTATTGGTCAGATTTATGATGGAATTCAAAGACCATTAAATAGATTGGCTGAAATTAGTGGGGATTTTTTAAGTAGAGGACTTTCTTTTCCAGCCTTAGATAGAAACAAAAAATGGGATTTTGAAGCAAGAGTTAAGGTAGGGGATTATGTAGAAGGCGGAGATATATTAGGGGTTGTGCAGGAAACATCAGCATTAGAACATAGAATTTTAGTACCTCCCAAGCTAAAAGGTAAAATTTTAGAAATTAAAAATGGTAGTTTTACAGTAGAGGATACTATTGGAATATTAGAGGAAGAAAATGGAGAGAAAGTAGAGTTAAAGTTAATGCATAAATGGCCAGTAAGATACCAAAGACCTGTTAAAGAAAAACTTCCTCCTCAAATACCTTTAATAACTGGGCAGAGAGTATTGGATACTTTCTTCCCATTGGTAAAAGGTGGTACTGCTTGTGTTCCTGGACCTTTTGGAAGTGGAAAGACAATTATTCAGCACCAATTAGCAAAATGGGCAGATGCGGAAGTTGTAGTTTATATTGGTTGTGGTGAAAGAGGAAATGAGATGACCGAGGTGTTGATAGAATTTCCTGAGTTAAAAGATCCTCGGACAGGGAAGCCATTAATGGAAAGAACAATTCTCATAGCCAATACATCTAATATGCCAGTTGCAGCAAGAGAGGCTTCTGTATTTACAGGTATTACAATAGCAGAATACTTTAGGGATATGGGATATCATGTAGCATTAATGGCTGACTCTACGTCACGTTGGGCAGAGGCAATGAGAGAGATTTCTGGAAGACTCGGAGAAATGCCAGGAGAAGAAGGTTATCCTGCTTATTTAGCATCGCGAGTAGCAGGATTTTATGAAAGAGCAGGTTTGGTAAGATGTTTAGGAAGGGATGAAAAAATAGGTTCAGTAAGTATTATAGGAGCGGTCTCTCCTCCAGGAGGAGACTTATCTGACCCTGTAGTACAGGCTACTTTGAGAGTTGCTAAAGTATTCTGGGGACTTGATGCAAGACTTGCTTTCAGTAGACATTTTCCAGCAGTAGATTGGCTTGTAAGTTATTCTTTATATCTGGAGCCCGTGAGTAAGTACTGGAGAGAAAAGGTAGCTGAAGATTATTATGAATTAAGGCAAAAAGCCATGGCAATTCTACAAAGAGAAGCAGAACTTCAAGATATTGTAAGGTTAGTAGGTATGGAAGCTTTATCTCCTCAAGATAGATTAACTTTAGAAACAGCAAGATCTATAAGAGAAGATTTCTTGCATCAAAATGCTCTTCATGAGGTTGACACTTATACTTCATTATATAAGCAATATCTTATGCTTAAAAACATAATGAATTTCCATAATACCGCTTTAAAGTTAATAGAAGAAGGTTATCCTTTGGAAGATATTTTAAGAATGCCAGAAAGAGAAAAGATAGCCCGAATGAAATTTATACCAGAGGATAGAATAAAGGAGTTAGAAGATCTGCTTCTTGAGGTTGCTCAGAAGTTGCGTGGTATAAAGGAGGGAACAAGGGAATATGCTTAAAGAATATACTTCTGTATCGAAAATAAGTGGACCTTTAGTTTTAGTGGAGAATATAGAAAACGTTAAATATGGAGAAGTTGTTGAGGTAAAACTTTCTAATGGAGAAATAAGACAGGGGCAAGTTCTTGAGGCTCAAGAAGGTGCTGCTTTAGTTCAGATGTTTGCAAGTACACAAGATTTATCTTTAAAAGGTATGAGAATTAAGTTTTTAGGACATGTTCTTGAAATAAATCTTTCTCCTTCTATGCTTGGCAGAACTTTTGATGGTCTGGGACGTCCAAGAGATGGTGGTCCTGAGATCATTCCTCATAAGCGGATGGATATAAATGGTAGTCCAATTAATCCTTATTCCCGAGCCTATCCATCGGAATTCATTCAAACTGGTATCTCTGCTATAGATGGAATGAATACTATTGTACGTGGACAGAAAATTCCTATATTTTCAGGATCTGGACTACCTCATGCTGCGTTAGCAGCACAAATAGCAAGACAGGCAAGACTTTTGAATGAAGAAGAAAAATTTGCAGTAGTTTTTGGAGCAATGGGTATCACTTTTGAAGAGGCTAATTTCTTTATAGAGAACTTTAAAGAAACAGGAGCTCTTGAAAGAAGTGTTCTTTTTATAAATCTTGCTAATGATCCAGTTATAGAAAGAATTGCAACTCCAAGATTTGCATTAACTTGTGCTGAATATTTAGCTTTTGAATTAGATATGCATGTTTTAGTCATATTGAGTGATATGACCAATTATGCAGAAGCATTAAGAGAGGTGTCAGCTGCAAGAAAAGAGGTCCCAGGAAGAAGAGGATATCCTGGTTATCTTTATACAGACCTTGCCACATTATATGAAAGGGCAGGAAAAATTAAAGGTAAGAAAGGATCTATCACTCTACTTCCTATTCTTACCATGCCTGAAGATGATAGAACTCACCCTATACCTGACCTCACAGGTTATATTACGGAAGGTCAGATATTCTTAAGCAGAGAGCTTTACAGAAGAGGAATTTATCCTCCTATAGATGTGCTTCAATCTTTATCAAGACTTATGAGAGGTGGAATAGGAGAAGGGAGAACAAGAAAAGATCATGGTGATCTTTCCAACCAGCTTTATGCTGCCTATTCTCGTGGATTAGAAGCCAAAGAGTTAGCAGTAGTTTTAGGAGAGGCAGCACTAACCGAAGAGGATTTGCAGTTTTTGGAATTTGCAGAGGAATTTGAGGATAAATTTATAA
>JAPYWU010000163.1 GCA_028276205.1 Dictyoglomaceae bacterium
CAAACTTTTCAATCTCTGTTATTGGTGTTGGTTTTTCAGGAGGATTTTAAGGTTTTGCAATACTTTGAAAACCTTCTTTAACTTCCACTGTTACACCTTTAGCGGAAAAAGAAACTACACCTTTAAGAGTTTTCACCACAGTTGTACCATCTTCACTTACTTGTTGAATCCATTCTGTGCCTCTTACACCAGCAACAGCTGTAGGTGTTTGTATCTCTACTCTTTCACCAGCAGATAATATCTTCTCAACAGTTGCCCATACTTTTCCTAAAAGTAACTTAAAGATTGATACATCTTTTTGCGTATCTTTATCACGATCCAATTTTAAAATGTCAAGTTGAGTATTTGAGGCAAGTTTTAAGGTAGATCTATCTGAAAATTCTAATATAGCCTGGGAGTTTTGTTGTACCCAAATCTTATCTCCAGAAGAAAGTTCCATTTTTAATTTAGCAGGAAGCCATAACTCTGATTCAGCCTTTTTTACATAAACATTTCCTTTTAGATAGGTTATTATTGCTACCCTTTTGGTTGTTTGAGCAAAAATAGGGACAATAAGGATCATTAAAAGTAAAAGAAAAATAAAGAGTTTTTTAAACATTTTTTATACACCCCACTAAATTATTTTTAAAATAATCTTAAACTTTTTATATTATATCACAAGTTCTTTTTATAAAGATAATAAAGTCCTTTAAGAGTAAGATAAGGATCAATATTTTCCAATTTAAGATACTTTGAATGAGGTACTATTCTCTTAGCCCAACCACCAGTACTTATAAGAACAGGATTTCCATTCATTTCCGATATCTGTCTTTCTAAAATTCCATCAACAAGGCCTGCAAATCCAAAAACTATTCCAGCTTGAATAGCAGAAATAGTATTTTTACCTAAGGAAGATTCCGGAGCTTTTATATCTACTTGTGGAAGTTTAGCTGTTTTTTCAAAAAGGGCGTAGGATGCTGTACCTACGCCCGGTGCTATAGCTACGCCTAAAAATTTTTTATTCTCTATAGCAGAGAAAGTAGTTGCTGTTCCAAAGTCTATAGCTATTCCAACTGGACCATATTCTTCTTGAAGAGCAATTACATTACATATAAGATCTGAACCCACCTCTTTGGGGTTTTCAGTCTCTATAGATATTCCTGTTTTTATTCCTGGTTCTACAACAAAGGGAGAATAATTAAAGATATATCTTATAGCATCAACAAAAACTGAAGTAAGAGAAGGTACTACAGAAGATATGGCTACTCCTTCCACTTTAGCTTCTGAAACACCATTTCTTTTTAGAGTCCATTCAATAAGTAGTGAATATTCATAGCTTGTAGAATATTTATTAGTCTCAAACTCATAATAAGATATAATTTTCTTGTTTTTAAAATAAGCTATATCTATATTTGAATTGCCAATATCTATAGTTAATAGCATAACTTATTCACTCTCCTTAAATAATCTTTTTAATACTATAACTATGGGGGGACAAATTATTGATGCAATAATTGCTTCTGGAATACCTTGAAGAATACCTATAGATATAATAACTCCCAATGGAAAGATTTTAAAAATTGCTGCAAGACCAAGAGTTCCTATAGTATTAGTCATACTTCCTAAAAAAGAGGCTATCCCAATGGCTACTATTTCTCCTTCTTTCTCTTTTATAAAGAATAAAATTAGAAAAGCTATAATGAAAGCGATTAGAGCTATTAAAAAACTAAATTCTATAGAGTAATTGATAAGGCTTTCTGAAAACCACTCTCTCATAATATAGATACCACTAAGATATGAGAAAGAGAAGACTACTAAAGAGATAATAAAAGTGGTAGAGTTTTTAAGTTTTTTTTGAGATCCAAAAAAGGATGAAAGAAAATTATAAACAAGACCTGATACAATACCAATAAAAGGTCTTGCAGGAAAAAGAACCCAGAAAGGAGCAATATAGGAGAAATACATAACTGCGGAAAGGCCAAAAATGCTACCTACTAAAGCTCCAAACCATGGTCCCATTAAAATGCCTGCTAATATTACTGGAATATGCATTATTGTTGCAGCACCTGCTGGTGTTGGCAGTGGTATGTAGCCTATACGTGAAAAACCTAATAATAGAGTAATAGCAACAAAAAGAGATGCTAATGAAATTTGTTTGATGTTTTTGAACATTTTAAAACCTCCCTTCCGGCTCCTTATCAAAGGATGCCGTTTTTTTGATTAAATAAAAATTAAATATCATCTATATTGTCCCGCGATCCTAAAGATCTGCAGGCCTTATTAGGATTATAATATATAATCTAAAAAAAGAAAAGAGGTTATATAAATGGATAAGAAAGAATTGCGTAAGATATTTTTAGAAAAAAGAAAAAGTATAGAAAACAAAGAAGAAAAATCTCATGAAATATTTCATAAACTTAAGGGTCTACCTATTTGGAAAAAAGCATATATAATTAATACCTATGTTTCTATAAAAGATGAGGTAGATACAAGGTTTATAATTTATCATGCTCTCATAGAAAATAAAAGAGTTTTTTGCCCTGTTATCCTTGGTAACGATTTAAAATTTGGAGAAATTACATCTATTAATGATTTAGAAAAAGGTCCATTTGGAATACTTCAACCTAAGGAGATTCATGAAATAGATTATAACTTATTTGATATTATTATAGTACCTGGAATTGCTTTTGATATTAAAGGCTACAGAATAGGTTATGGTAAAGGTTATTATGATCGTTTTTTAAGCAAAATTAAAAAAGGTATAAAGATAGGTTTAACCTTTGACGATTTAATCCTTAATAATCTTCCCAATGATCCTTACGATCAAAAAGTAGATATAATTATCTCAGAAAAAAAGATAATTTTTACTAATTTATTGAATACCTATACAAGATAAGCACAAAATAACACTATTTCGATAAACTTCGTAAAACTCTCCCATATATATACCAATAGCCAAAAAAAGGAATATAAGAAGGATTAAAAAAAATCTTATAGTTACTTTTTTAGCCATTTTTCTAACTCCTTTTTAAAATCTCTTTCTGGAAGAATTCCTAAATAAATTTTTCTTATAACAAAATTCCTATCAATTAAAAAAGATGTTGGAATTGCTACAATCTGATATGTATATCCTACTTTTCCTTCCTTGTCAGAAAGAATAATAAAACTAACTGAATTATTTTTTAGGTATTCAGTGACATTATTAGGATTAGAATCAAGACTGACAGCTACTACTTCAAACCCCATTTTTTTGTATTCTTTGTAAAGCTTATCTAATAACGGCATTTCATATCTACATGGAGGACACCATGTAGCCCAAAAGTTTAATAAAATAACTTTCCCTTTAAAATCAGAAAGCTTATAATTTTTTCCTTTTAAATCTTTTAATGAAAAATCTAAAGCTTTTTCATTCTCTCCTATATTGGCTATTGAATAAGATGCATGAATCAACATAAAAAACAATGCAACCATTAAAAAAATTTTTACAATACTATTCTTTTTCATTACCATTTTTTTCATTTTTAAATTCCTCCCCTATTCCAAACATTATAATTAAATAAAAGAACTTTCCAGGCGAGGTAGGGGGTGATGGGTGAGGGGGGAAGGGGACCCTCGCCTGGAAAGGTTCTTAACAAACTCTTTTGTACTAAATCTTAACATTAAAAAAATTTTTTGTCAAGATTCCTAATTATAAAATTGATTTAAAAATACCAAAATAATTCATATCTATCCACAAAAAAAGA
>JAPYWU010000164.1 GCA_028276205.1 Dictyoglomaceae bacterium
GCTTTTCATTTTAGGAAATTGGGATAAAGAAATTATATATAGATTCAGTTATGAAGGAATAAATTTTGTTGGTTTTTCTGATATTTACGAATACATTCAAAAATCATCTCTTTATGTACATTTAGGAAGAGGGGATACTTTCCCTGTCAGTAATCTGGAAGCTCTGCTTGGTGGAATTCCATGTATAATCTCAGAATATACAGGCACAAAAGAAATAATAGAGGAATTAAGGGAAGACTTTGTTTTACCTTTGGATTCAAAAAAGGTAGCTGAAAAAATAATAGAATATTTCAACTTACCTAAGGATGAAAAGATTATCTTATCTTTGAAAGCTAAGGAGTTAGGTAAAAGATTTAAAAAGGAAATAGTTTTAGAGGATTTTATTAAAAAGTGGAAAGGACTGGTAAGTTATGAAATATAATGATAAAGTTTATGTGGATATTATTCATTATTCTGGTATTGAAGATACTTTAAAGCTTCTTGAAAATTTTTTATATATTTCTTATCCAAATTTTCAATTAATTATTGTTAATAATAATCCCCAGTCAGATTTAGAAACTTCAATAAGAGATTGGATGAAAAGTAAAAATATTGGATTGATTGAAGAATATGTAGTTAGTGATGAAATTAAAGAGTTTAAATTAGAGTCATTTCTTTATCCTTTAGTGTATATTCAAGTTGAGAAGAATATGGGATATGCAAGTGGTGTAAATAAAGGTATTATATATGCTTTGAGTAAAAATGATTTTTCTTATATATGGATATTAAATAATGATCTTATTGTAGATAAAGATGCATTAAAATATCTGTTAGAGTGTGCTGAAGAATATAAGAATAAAGGAAAGAAAGTAGGGATTGTTGGGTCTAAACTTCTATATTATTTTAATCCTAACATACTTCAAGGAATAGGCGGAAAATATAATAAATACCTTGCATTAACGAAACATATAGGTGGTTTTGAAGAAGATAGAGGCCAATATGACAGGGATGGAATTAAGATTGATTATGTTATAGGTGCAAGTATGTTTGTTACTAAGGAGTTTTTGGAAGATGTAGGTTTAATGGATGAAAGATATTTTTTGTATTTTGAAGATTTGGATTGGTCAGAAAGGGCAAAAAGAAAGGGATATGAATTAATTTATTGTTGGAAGAGTAAGGTGTATCATAAAGAGGGAGGGAGCATTGGCTCAAGCTCTAAAGGCGAGTTAAAGAGTGAATTAGCAGACTATTATGGTCTTAGAAATAGAATAATTTTTACAAAAAAATTTTATCCGCAATTTCTTTGGAGTGTTTATTTAAGTTTTATAGGAGTGATTTTGAATAGAATAAAAAGAAAACAAATAAATAGACTTAAGATAGTTATTAAAGCAATTAAAGGATAACTATATTAATGCTTGTTAATTAATTCTTTATAAATTTTTATATGTTGTTCTGCAATATAATCCCAAGAATATTTTTGAGCATAATTCCTACAATTTTGAGATAAAATTTTTAATTTTTCTTTATTATAGTAATTATTTTTAATTATCCAAAAAGCCTCATAGGGAGAGTTAGCAATAAATACAACATTTTTTAAATCGGGAGGGGTATAGGGTCCTTCTGTAGTAATTGGTATTACCCCATTAATCAATACTGCTAATAAAGAACCTCTTCTTTCTGATGCTCCATCTGGGAAGGGGAGGTAAGCGAAGGTAGATTTGGATAAATGTTCTGCTACTTGTAATTCATCCAAATTTATAAACCATGTTATAGGTAAATTTTTAGAAAGATTTCTAAGTTTCTCATAATATCTTTTATCTCTAATTTTTCCAATAATACTAAAGGAAATTTGAAGTTTTTCTTCAGTACATATAGTTGCTAATTTAATAAAATCTTCTATGTTTTTATTAGGAGAAATTAATCCAAAATACACAACCTCGTTTTTTCTTTCTTGATATATGTTGAAAGAGGGAATATTACTGCCTATAGGTATTATATAGGATTTATTTCTTACAAATGGAAAATATTTTTCAAAATATCTTTTCTCATATTCTGTTGTAAATATTAATTTCAAAGAAGAAACAGTAAAAAGAGATAAAGATAAGAATCTTAAAATATTAGCTTGACTTGCTTCGTGAATTGTTACTATTCCAGGTCTTAATATACTTAGGAAATGAGGGCCTAAACTATACTTATATCCTGCTGTTGGATATTGTATATGTATTATGTCATAGTTTTTTGCTTCTTTATAAACCTGTATTAATTGTTTTCCAAACCATTTCTTCTGTAGAATTATATCGACATTTAACCCTTTAGATAGAAGGGCTTTATATAATTTATATGTATAATCTCCAACCCCACAAGGATCGGGTGGTAAAGATCCAGTAATTAATGCTATTTTCATTATAGATTTATATTAGATTAATCTCTTTCTCCTTTCAATATACTTATATCAATTAGCCATTCATGTCTTGATCTTTCGTTGAATTTTTGAATAGCCTCTTTTTTATGTTCTTCAAAGGTTAATCTATCACAATTATTTACTTCCATAAAATGCTTTATAAGATCTTCCAGTTTTATTTTACCTTCACTTGCAAGTATAGTGGCCATTCCCCAATGTTTTATCAGATGACAATTTTCGCAGAGAGCCATAAATCCCTTTAATTTCAAGATGTGATTCTGGTCATCATATTCCCATACTTCATGGCAATGAAGTTTTCCTCTTTTACCACATATACTACATTTGTAATTTGCCTTCCTAAATACCTCTTTTCTTATTTTTTCCCATATTTCTTTTGGTAGATATTTTCTAAGATTTTCTCCCCAGGCGCTTTCTGGAATAAGTTCTATGGTTAATTTTAAATCTTTTTTTGCCATTACTTACTAAAATAAATTAATGCCAATAAAGCTAAGAAGTAAAATAAGGTTTAAAATTGTAACTATTATTCCAATTAAAATGAGTATTGTATTATCAAATTTAGAATTTGCAAATTTACCCATCACATTTCTTGATGAGGTCAATTTTATAAGGGAAAAAATAGTGAAGGGGAGTTGAATACTCAACATTATTTGGCTCCATATAAGTCCTTGAAATGGGTCAGATATGAAGAACAGTACAAGCAATGCACCTATGAGGGTTATAGATATTCCTATACGAGTATGATTATCTTTTAGATCAAAAGGCTCATGGGATATTCCTGCCCATATACTTCCCCCTGCCATAGCTGCTGTTATAGAGGATGAAAAACCTGAAAATAATAAGGCTACTGCAAAAATAGTAGAGGCTAAACTTCCCAGGAGGGGTTTTAAGGTAATGTAGGCTTGTGGAAGTTCTGTAATTATAGTGTTATTTTTATAAAAGGTTTCTGCTGCAATAAGAATCATAGAACTATTTATTGCCCATCCTACAATCATAGCTAATATGGTGTCAAGGTATTCATATTTTAATTGCCTTTTTATTATATTTTCTTCTTCTAAATTCCATTGCCTACTTTGAATTATTTCTGAATGTAAAAATAGGTTATGGGGCATGACTACAGCTCCCATAACACTCATTATTATAGGAATAGAATTAGGAGGAAAGGAAGGTACTGTCCAGCCTATTAATGCACTTTTCCAATTAATTTTTACTAATGACAATTCAAATAAGAAAGAAAGACCTATAAGAGATACAAATCCTATAATAAATTTCTCAAGTTTTCTATAATTATTTGATATCAACATATATATTACA
>JAPYWU010000011.1 GCA_028276205.1 Dictyoglomaceae bacterium
CTAAGCCTGTGGCTCCTACAACTGCAATTTTATATCCCATCGCTTAACCTCCTTTATTTCAATTAAATTTTTCTATGGTGATACCATTGTGTTCTATTTTTAATAATTTAAATTCACCTTTTATTGCTTCTTTTAAATTATTTTCTAATTTTTTTAAAATTTCAAGGGCCTCTTGTTCATTGAATAAAAGAATAAGAAGAGATGGACCAGCCCCACTTAAAACAATTTTTTTCCCATATTTCTCTACTTCTTTTGATAATAAAGGATATTCTTTAATTAATTTAAATCTATATGGTTGATGAATCTTATCATCTAAACCCATTTTTACCAAGTTTTCATCTTTTTGTAATAATCCAGATATTAGCATTCCAAATTTTTGAAGATTGAATACTACATCTTCTCTTTTATAATTTTGGGGTAAAATATTTCTTGCTTCTTGAGTTGATAAGTAATAGTCTGGTATATAAAGCAATCCCCAAAAATCGTAGTTTATTGGTAATTTGGTTATATAAATTTCTTTTTCATTTTTTAAACATATATTTATACCACCATTTATGGCTGCAGATATATTGTCTAGATGGTTTTCAAATTTTAAAGCAATGTTTAATTTATCATATAGAGTAAGATAAGTATTGGTTATTATTTCTGCTGTATATATTCCACCTACTATAGCTGATGCACTACTTCCTAAGCCCTTTCCTATGGGTATTTCTGACCAAAGTTCTATGGTATAATTTGATGGTTTTTTATTTATATAATTTATTGTTTCATAAAAAGCTTTAATAAAGAGGTCATTATTTATTTTGTTTTTATTTACAATGTTTATATCATCTTTTTGTGGTTCGGCTTTTACATGTATGTGAAGATATAAATTCCAGGCTATGCCGATAGAGTCAAAGCCTGGTCCAATATTAGCAGATGTGGCGGGAACTTTTATATGATAAATCACTTTTCTAAAATCCTTTCTAATTCTTTTATATCAGGTTCTATAACGTATTCTATTTTTGACTGTTTAATGGCAATATCTGGATCTTTTAAACCATGTCCTGTAAGTACACACACTACTTCGTTTCCTTTAAATTTTCCATTTTTTATAAGTTTCTTCACACCAGCCCATGAGGCTGCAGAAGCTGGTTCTACAAAAACCCCTTCTTTGCTTGCTAATTCTTTTTGGGCTTCCAATATCTCCTCATCACTAACAGTGTCTATTAGTCCTGTAGATTCTTTTATTGCATTTATTGCTTTGTCCCAACTTGCGGGATTCCCTATCTTTATTGCTGTTGCTATAGTTTGTGGATTTTCAATAGGATGTCCTTTTACTAAAGGAGCTGCGCCTTCGGCCTGAAAACCTAACATTTTGGGTAAAGAATTAGTTCTTCCTATTTTAAAATATTCTTTGAAACCCATCCAGTATGCAGATATATTTCCTGCATTTCCTACGGGAATAGCTAAATTTTCAGGAGCTCTTTTTAAGGTATCACATATTTCAAATGCAGCAGTTTTTTGCCCTTCTAATCTATATGGATTTATTGAGTTTACAATAGTTATAGGGAATTTTTGTCCAGCTATTTTCACTAAATTTAAGGCATCATCAAAGTTTCCTTTTATACTTATAACCTTTGCTCCATACATTAGTGCTTGTGCCAATTTTCCCAAAGCAATAGCCTTTTCTGGGAGAATAACAAAGGATTTTAAGTTTGCTAACGCAGAATAAGCAGCAGCTGAAGCAGCAGTATTTCCTGTAGAGGCACATATTACTGCTTTGCTTCCTTCTTCAAGAGCTTTTGCTATAGCAACCACCATCCCTCTATCTTTAAAAGAACCTGTTGGATTCATTCCTTCATATTTAAGCCAAATATCAATATTATAAATTTTGGAGAGATTGTGGGCATAAATAAGAGGTGTATCACCTTCATGTAAAGATATAATAGGTGTCTTATCTGTTAAGGGTAAAAATTCTTTATATTTTAAAAGCACTCCTTTCATTTTTTTATCCCTCAATTCTTATTAGACTTCCCCAATTTTCTAATATGGGGAGTTTTTTAATCTCACTTATAGCTTTTTGCATACTACTTTCATTTGTTTTATGTGTAAGAATAACTATTTCTGCTTTTTCTTCCTTTTCTGATGTTTCTTTCTGAATAACAGAGGATATACTTATACTATTTTCTCCTAATATTTTAGCAATTTGTGCAAGAACTCCTGGCTGATCTTTTACCCAAATTCTTATATAGTATCTGGTAAGGAAGTTTTCATAATTTTTTATTTTGGAAGGATACAGATAAGCAAAAGAATAGTAACGAGGTAACGAATATAATAAAGTATAAGCAGACTCTAATATGTCAGAGAGTAATGCCATAGAAGTAGGATAGGGGCCAGCACCCTCACCATATAATAAAATATCTCCTCTTTTTTCTGTTTTTAACAGGATTGCATTATAGACCCCTCTTATTGATGCGAGTGGAGAGTTTATTGGTATCATAGTTGGGTGTACTCTCGTTTCAATTTCTCCATTATTTTCTTTGCTTATAGCAAGTAATTTTATTTTATAACCTAACTCTTTTGCATATAACAAATCCCTTAATGTTATATTTTCTATTCCTTCTCTGTACATGTGTTGAGGTTTGATGGTTGTGTGATAAGCAAAGGAGGATAAGATGGATAATTTATAAGCTGTATCTAATCCTGAAATGTCCTTTGAGGGATCTGGTTCTGCATACCCTAATTCTTGAGCTCTTTTTAAGCTTTCATCGAAATCTTTCATTTCCTCTTCCATTTTGGTGAGTATATAATTGGTAGTACCATTTAATATAGCCCAAATTTCTTTTACTTTATCAACTACCATGGCTTCTTTTATTGTTTTGATTATGGGTATACCCCCACCCACACTTGCCTCAAATAATATGTCTACGCCATTTTTTCTTGCTATCTTATAAAGTTCTTCTCCATATAAAGCAATAACTTCTTTATTGGCTGTTACCACAACCTTTTTCTCTTCTAATGCTTTTTTTATGTAAGAATAAGCAGGTTCTATTCCTCCCATTAATTCAACTATGATTGGTATTTCTGGGTCTAATATGATTTCTTCAGAATTTGTTGTTAATAAATCTTTTGGTATTTCTCTTTTTTTATTTAAATCTCTTACAAGAATTTTTTTAATTTCTAAAGGTTCTCTAAGAATATTTAAAATGGTTTCTTTTTCTGAATATAGAATCTTAAAAAGTGCTTGTCCTACTTGTCCTCCACCTAAAAGTCCAATTTTCATATTTGACCTCTCAAAAGATCTTCATAAGTATCTCTTTTGACTATTAATCTATCTGTTCCATTTTCTATTAACACTACACCTGGCCTAAGTGTAGCATTATACCAAGTAAACATTGAAAAATTATAGGCCCCTGTAGAAAATGTTATTAAATAATCTCCATAATTTGGCCATTTATCTTCAAAGTCCCTTATAAGTATGTCTCCTGATTCGCAATGTTTTCCTGCTATTGTGTATATAGTTTTTGTACCTTCATTAGATGTTATTAGTAGGGCTGTATATTTAGCCCCATATAAAGCAGGTCTGATGTTATCTGACATTCCACCATCTACTGATATGTATTTTCTTATACCTGGAATCTCCTTTCTAGTTTCTATTTTATAAATTGTAATTCCTGCTCTTCCTACTAAAGATCTACCTGGTTCACATATTAATGTAAAATGGTGTCCAATAGTTTCTTCAAATTTTTGGGATACTTGATAAGCTAAGTCTTCTATTTCTGGAGGATTATCATCTTTCGTATATGCAATACCTAATCCACCACCTATACTCATTTCTTCTATATTAATATCATTTGATTTTAAATTATTATATATTTCGCTTAATACTTCAGCTAATTTTGTATAGGCGCTTATATCAAAGATTTGAGAACCAAGATGAGCATGTAATCCTTTAAAGTTTATGTATTTTTCTTTCTTAATCCTTTCTATCAATTCATAAACTTGGTTAATAGGAAGTCCAAATTTAGTGTCCATTTGACCTGTCCTGATAGATTTATGAGTACTTACTTCAATGTTCGGTATTAGCCTAATAAGTACATTTATAGATGTAGAGTATTTGTTTGTGAGAAATTTTATTTTTTCATATTCATCAAAGTTATCAATTATTATGGCTCCTATATTTTCCTTTATAGCGTATTCTAATTCAGGAATGCTTTTTGCATTACCATGAAAATAAATTTTATGAGAGTCTACACCTGCAGATCTTGCTATAAAAAGTTCTCCTCCTGTTGATACTAGAACTCCCAGACCTTCTTTATGGAAGATTCGTATTACTTCCAATACTGGTAAAGCCTTAATGGCAAAAAGTACCTTAAAGTTGTTTTTATAGTACTTTTTCCAAGAGTTAATATATTTCTGGGCTTGAGTTATTAATGTTTTTTTATCAAGTACATATAATGGAGTACCATATTTTTCTGCTAAATTCTTAATACTGATACCATCTATTTTCCATTCATCTTGGAATTGAAAGGTTTCAGGATATATTTTATTTTGCATATACTGGACTCCCCGCTATGCCAGATTGAGCATATTCATGGAATATTTTTCTAATTTTTTGGGTAATTTCTCCTGGTTTTCCAGTTCCTATGATTCTTTCATCTATTTTGATAACGGAAATTATCTCTACAGCAGTACCAGTAAGAAAAACTTCATCAGCATTATACAGATCATATCTTGTAAAGAAACCCTCTACTACTTCAAGACCAAGTTCTTTTTGAGCCAAATCTATGACCGTTGCTCTTGTAATTCCAGGCAAAGCACCAAGGGTTACAGAGGGTGTAAATAAAATTCCTTTTTTGATAAAAAAGATATTGTCAACAGTAGCCTCTGTTACATATCCTTGATGATTAAGCATGATACCTTCAGCAGCTCCCGCAATACGTGCCTCAATTCTTGCTAAAATATTACTCATATAATTAAGAGATTTGATTCTGGGATCTAAAACATCGGTTGGTGATCTGCGGGTGGCTACTGTTACTGCGGTAAGTCCGGTTTCATAAAATTCTTCAGGAAATACCTTTATTTTATCTGCAATTATAATTACTGTACCTTTTTTACATTCCCAAGGATCAATCCCTAATCCATACTCCCCACGAGTTACAATAAGCCTTATATAGGAATCTCTTAAATTATTAACTCTTACAGTTTCTATTACAGCTTCTTCCATTTCTTCAAAAGAAAGAGGTATATTTAACCAAATGGCTTTTGCGGATGCATATAATCTTTCTAAATGCTCTTTTAACTTAAAAACACTACCATTATAGGCTCTTATACCTTCGAAAACACCATCTCCATATAATAATCCTCGATCAAAGACTGAAATTTTTGCATTTTCTGTTTGAATAAATTCTCCATTTATATATACTAACCCCATTTTCAACTCCTCCTTTTTTTAAGGTAAAATTATACAGTTTTGATGAAAAATTTTCAATTGAAATATCTTGGCTTTTTGTTAAAATAATAGTATAATTTTTGAGCTAAATCCTGCTCCATGTTTAAAACATGGGGCCAAAAAGTCCAAAGGAGGTTAGAGATGCGTAAGTATGAAGTAATGTATTTAATTAGTCCTGAACTTTCAGAAGAAGAATTAAATCAGCTTACAGAGGACCTAAAAAAGGATATAGAAAGTTTAGGTGGAGAAGTCCAAACAGTTGATAACTGGGGTAAAAGAACATTGGCTTATCCAGTCAAAAAGTTTAATGATGGTTATTATGTAGTTATGACTTTTTTGTTTCCGCAAAATCAACTGCCTGAATTTGAAAGAAGGTTGAAGTTGAGAGAGAAGGTTTTAAGGTATATGATTACTTTATTAGAGAAAGAAGAATAGTAAATTATGCTTAATAAAGTATTATTAATTGGACATTTAGTAAAAGATCCAGAAATGAGATATACCCCGAGTGGGGTGCCTGTAACTACTTTTAGAATAGCGGTTAACAGACCCAAAAATAGTAAGGGTGAAAGATCCGCAGATTTCATAGACATAGTGGCATGGAGAAGGCTTGCAGAAATATGTGGTGATTATTTAAAAAAGGGAAGACTTGTGGCGGTTGAAGGAAGATTAAGAACAAGAGTTTATCAAACTCCTGATGGTCAGAAAAGAAAAGTGGTAGAGGTAGAGGCTATAAATGTTCATTTTTTGGGAAAGAAAGAGGAAAATAATGAACCAACCTCTGTAGAGGAACCTATTGAAGATGTTACAAGTATTGAAATTGAAAGTGAAGAAGAGATTTTAAATGAATTACTGGAGGAAAGTGAGGAGGAAGAAGAATGAGTAATGATAAAGCTTCTGCTAAAACTCAAAGATTTGCATATTCTTCTGGAAGAAAGAAGTTTTGTGTATTCTGCAGTGAAAAAATAGATTATATAGATTATAAAAATGTGGAAAGATTACGTAGATTTATGACGGAAAAGGGTAAAATTATTCCAAGAAGAGTAAGTGGCAATTGTGCAAGACATCAAAGACAATTAAGTACCGCAATAAAAAGGGCAAGATATATGGCACTTTTACCTTATGTGGTCAAATAAAATGATTATTAAGAGGGAGAGTTTATACTCTCCCTCATTTTTTTGATTTATGTTTAATACTCGCAGTATTGCTGAAGGAAGTTTAATAACCGCTATAAGTATTATTTTGTTTTGGCTTTCTTATTGGTTCTTTCCTCTAATTTTCTTTTGTTCTTTGCCATTTATATTTTTATCTTATCGACATAATATTAAAATATGCTTTCTTTCTCTTCTAATTTCCTTTATTCTTGCAAGTTTGATGATGAATCCATTTAGTACTTTTGCTTTATTTTTACCTTCGGGTTTTTTTGGTATTTTTATTGGATACGGCATAAAAGCAAAATGGAACATATATAAGTTATTGTTTGTTGGTTTTGTTATACTTCTATTTTTTCAAGTATTAGATATATTGATTTCTATGATATTTTTTAAAATCCCCTTTGAGAAAGCTCTTGGATTAGATGTTTACAAGGAAAGTTGGCAGAAATCATCAGAACTTTTATCTAAATATTTTAAAGATAAGGAATCTCAAGAAATCATTAATTTACAGGGAAGCTTTGTTAAAAACATAAATCTTTTTATCCCAACTCTTCTAATTATTTCTGCCTTCACCCAAGTTATAATAAATTATCTCATAGCTGAAAGGGTTTTAAGAAGATTCCAAGTAGATATTCCAAAGTTACCAAATATAGAATATTTAAGAGTTCCTAAAAAGTTATTATTTATTCTCTTTCTTATATATATAATATCTGGATTAACTTATAGTTTTTTAAAAACTTTATCATGGCTTCAATATTTAGGTATAAATATTTCTTTATTGATACAAGCCTTGGTACTTGTGAATGGATATATTTTCCTTTGGATATTTCTAAAAAAATATATTGAGGTCAAATGGCTTAGATGGTTGTTATTGATTCTTATAATTTTAAATCCCATTTTCGGGAGTATAATATTTATAGTGGGACTTATAGATATTTTTTATCCTTTAAGAGAGAAAATCTTAATGAAAAGGGAGTAGAGATATGAAAAAGATTAAAGTAATGCTTTTGAAAGATGTAAGCAATCTTGGGAAAAAGGGAGATGTTATTGATGTAAGTGATGGATATGCAAGAAATTATTTATTTCCAAAAGGCTTAGCTCAAGAAGTCAATGAGGGTTTATTAGAAAATTTGAAATTACAGGAAATTTCTAAAAAGAAAAAGGAAGAAAAATTGATAGAAAAGTTTAGAAAGGAAAAGGAATTAATAGAGAAGAATACATATGTTATTAAAGCTAAGGTAGGGGAGACAGGTAAACTTTTTGGCTCGATAACAAGTAAGGATGTGGCGGATATTATAAACGAGAGATTAAAACTTGGTATAGATAAACGACAAGTAGAGTTAGAGGAACCAATTAAATCTATGGGAGAATATGAAGTAGCTATAAAACTTCATCCTCAAATTGTTGCTAAAGCAAAAATTATTGTGGAAGCAGAGAAATAGATGAAAAATAAAGAAGATATATTAGGAAAAGTTCCACCTCATAATGAAGAAGCAGAGCAGGCTGTTTTAGGAGCAATGCTCCTATCTCGAGATGCTATTGCAAAAGTTATTGAAATTCTTCAATCAGATAGTTTTTATTATGAACATCATAGTATTATTTTTAGGGTTATTGTAGAGCTTTTTGAGAGGGGACTTCCAGTAGATTTAGTATCTGTGACAGAGGAGTTAAGGAGTAGAAATTTATTAGAAAGAGTTGGGGGTAGTGTATATGTTGCATCTTTGTTAGATGTAGTACCTACAGCAGCAAATGTAGAATATTATGCTAATATTGTTGCTGAGAAGGCTTTACTTAGAAAACTTATATATGCAGGTACGGAAATAGTATCCTTAGGCTATAGAGAAAATGAAGCCCCAGAACTTCTGGTAGATAAGGCTGAACAATTAATATTTGATATAGCACAACATCATAGATTTAGAACCTTAGTACCTCTTAGAGATATACTTGCAAAAAGTTTTAAAGAAATAGAAAGATTGCACCAAACTGGAAAACCTTATACAGGTATTCCTACTGGATTTTGGGATTTAGATAGAAAAACTGGAGGCTTACAACCATCTGATCTTATCATTGTAGCTGCAAGACCTGGAATGGGAAAAACATCTTTTTGTTTGAATATTGCCCAACATGTAGCTATAGAAGAACATTTACCTGTTGCTATTTTTAGTTTAGAAATGTCAAGTTTCCAATTAGCTCTAAGACTTTTAGGGTCAGAAGCCCAAATAGATATTCACAGATTGCGAACAGGTCAGATTAAAGAACATGAGTGGCCAAAATTAGCAAGAGCTTTTGGTAAGCTTGCGGAAGCACCTATTTTTGTTGATGATACTCCTGATTTGAATGTTATAGAGATGAGAGCAAGAGCAAGAAGATTAAAAGCGGAAAGAGGACTGGCGCTTATAATTGTAGATTATTTACAGCTTATAAGGTTACTTGATAGAGATAAGAGTGAGCATCAACAAATATCAGAAATCTCAAGAGGATTAAAATCCTTAGCTCGTGAGTTAGAGGTTCCAGTAATTGCTATATCTCAGTTATCAAGAGCAGTAGAAACAAGAGCAGAAAGAAGACCACAACTTTCTGATTTAAGAGGTTCAGGAGGATTAGAGCAAGATGCGGATGTAGTAATTTTTATATATAGAGAAGGATATTATAAGGTTCAAGAATCAGAAGTAGAGTCAGATATGCCTGAAGAGGTAGAAATCATAATAGCTAAACAAAGGAATGGACCTACAGGAACTGTGAAATTGCTATTTCTCAAGAATTCTACTTCTTTTAAGTCGCTAAGTTTAAGAGAAGAATTCTAAATTTGACTATAGGCATTTAAAGGATTATAATTTTTGTAAAAATTTTTAATTAAGTTATATCTAAGGAGGGTTCTAAATGGATGAAAGAGAACAGATATTATCTTTAGTTATATCACTGGAAGATCAGGAAGAGATTGAACGTTATTTGGGACAATTTTTATCGGAATCAAAAGCTAAGGCTGCTCTATTAATAGATAAAAGTGGTACTGTTATTGGTGGTAGAGGTACAGCTTCTCAGTTTGATTTTGTTACTATCTCTGCCTTGGCTGCGGGTGCTTTCTCTGCGACTCAAGAATTGGCAAAACTTCTTGGGGAAGAAGAGTTTTCTTTAATATTCCATCAAGGTAAAAGAAACCACTTACATATATCCCATATTGAAAAACAGGTCTTGCTCTTAGTTATTTTTGATGATTCTACCACATTAGGAATGGTAAGACTTTTTGCACAAAAAGCTTGTGAAAATTTAGCTAAAATAATCAAGAAAATTAAGGAAAAGCAGAAAGATATTCCAAAAGCTGAATTCAATTTTAATGATATAGAAGATTTCTTTAAAAAGTAAAAAATTTTAAAAAAGGTGAAAAATCTATGGCTGTCTTAAATTATGCTGCAAAAGAGATAACTTGTAAAATTGTTTATTGTGGTCCTGGTTTGAGTGGTAAAACGGTAAATTTACAACAAATATACAAAATGGTTTCTCCTGATAGGAGAGGTGAATTAGTCTCTTTAGCTACAGAAACAGAGAGAACTTTATTTTTTGACTTTCTCCCTTTAGATTTAGGGACAGTTCAAGGTTTTAAATTGAGATTCCAATTGTATACAACTCCAGGTCAAGCTTTATATGAGGCAAGTAGAAAACTAATTTTAAGAGGTGTCGATGGTTTAGTTTTTGTGGTAGATTCTCAGAGGAGTAGATTAGAAGAGAATGTAAGAATTTTTGAGGCATTAAAAAGAGAGTTAGCAGCTGTTGGTTATGAATTTAATAATTTACCATTTGTTTTTCAATATAACAAAAGAGATTTACCAGATATAGTAAGTGTTGAGGAATTAAATGAGAAACTAAATCCTGAAGGTAAATATAAATATTTTGAGGCAGTTGCAATAGAAGGGAAAGGAGTAATGGAAACATTGAAAGCTATATCTCAGGAGGTTTTGTTGAAGTTAACCCGTGGATAAGAGAAACATTAATTTAATAAAAATAGGTGGAAACCTCTTAAATAAGCTCCCTCTTTTTTTAAAAGAGATAAAAAATTTGCATGATAAAGGGGAAAATTTTGTTTTGGTTCACGGTGGAGGAAAAGAAATTAATTTTTGGATGGAGAAATTTGGGTTGGAGCCTAAATTTGTAAAAGGAAGAAGAGTTACAGATGAGGAAACTCTAAAAATTGTAGAAATGGTCCTCTCTGGAGAAATACAGGGAAAGGTTTTATCTCAAATGAAAAAAGAAAATATAAGGGCTATTGGGATTAATGGTAAATCTATTTTTTATTGTAAAAAATTATATATTGATGATATTGATCTTGGTTATGTAGGAGAGGTTATTAACGTGGATTTGGAACCTATCAATGCTTTGTTAGAGAAGAGGTATGTATTAGTTATATCATCTATTGGAGTGGATAACGAAGGAAATTCTTATAATATAAATGCTGATACTGCAGCATTATCCTTAGGAGTTTTTCTTAAAGTTAATAGACTTATTTTTTGTACTGATGTTCCAGGAGTTATGATTGAAGAAGATGGTAAGGAAAAAGTTGTAAAATCTCTTAATGTAGATAATGCTTTAGAATTGATAAAAGATGGTAAGATAACTGGAGGTATGATTCCTAAGGTTGAATCTTCTTTATTTGCTATTAAAAATGGAGTAGAAAAGGTACAGATATGGGGAGGAGATGATTTCTCAAAGGTTTGGAATTATGAAGAGGGAACTTTATTTTATGTTTAGGAATAAGGGGGAAGAGTAATGGATGAAACAAGATATGATGATGAAATAAGCTTAGTAGAGCTTTTTTTTGTTATTTGGAAAAGAAAAAAACTCATAATATCATTATTTTTAATAGCAACTATTATAGCTCTTCTTTATAGTTTACTTTCTCCTAAAATATATGAATCTAAGGCTGTTATACTTCTTCCTTCCCAAAATACTAGTAGTTCTTCTTTAGCAGCTTTAGCTCAAAGTCTTCCTATTTCTCTTGGTATAAGTTTACCTACAACACCTTCAGCTAATATGGTGGCTATTTTGAAAAGTAGAACAGCTGCAGAATATGTTTTTGATAAATTAAACTTGGAAAATTATTTTAGAGAAAAAACTAAAGATGATGCTTTGGAAAAATTAATGAAAAGTATAAGAATTACAACTAATGATAAAGAAAATACTATAACTATATCCGCAGAAGCAAAGGATCCAAAACTTGCAGCAGATATTGCAAATACTTATATAGAAGCCTTAGAGAAGATAAATGCATCTCTTAATATATATACAGCAAAGAGAACAAGAGAATTTTTGGAGAAGCAAATAGAGAGAGTTAAAAAAGAACTTGAAATGGCTGAGAATCGTTTAAGAGAATTTCAAGAAAAAAATCTTATTTTTGATGTGGACGAAGAGGCAAAAAATGTTATTGATAATCTTGCAAAACTGGAAGCTGAAAGACAGATAACTTTAGTATCTCTGAATGTGGCTAAAGAAAGTCTTGAAAATCTTAAAAATGAACTTATAAAACAGCAAAAAATACAAAAGGAAGATTTACTTGCTATTACCTCTCTTACTGCCACATCAACTGTTCTTTCTGATCTAAGAAATAAACTTATTTCTCAAGAATCAGAATTAGCTATGCTTACTATTGATTATGGAGAAAATCACCCCAAAGTAGTTTCAATGAAGTATGCAATAGAGCAAACTAAGAAACTTTTGAGAGATGAATTAGAAAGAATATATAAGGCAATAAATAATACTTCCCTTTATGATCTGTTTAATCTTCAGATTAATATATTAAGTAATGAAGCAAAAGAGAAGGCATTAAATAAAATTTTGGAAGATTATCAAAGAAAACTTTCTAATCTTCCAGAATTAGGATTACAATTAACAAAATTATTAAGAGATGTAAAAGTACAAGAAACTATATATACTATGCTTTTGTCCCAATATGAACAAGCAAAAATAGACGAGACTAAGGAAATGGTTAATATATCAGTTCTTGACCCTGCAATGCCACCTTTAAAAAAATCAAAGCCTTCTACTATCCTTAATGTACTTATAGCAGGTATAAGTAGTATATTTTTAGGAATTTTTCTTGCCTTTTTCCTAAATTTTTGGGAGGGTTTTAAAAAAGAATGGAATAAATTGGGAGGTCAATAATGAATATCCCAGCTTTTGATTTGAAGAGACAATATAGAAATTTATCTTCCGAATTATTACCTATTTTAGAAGAAGTAATGGCGAAGGGGCAATTTATATTAGGAGAGAATGTGGAACTTCTTGAGAAAGAACTTGCAGATTATTGTGGTACAAAATATGCGGTAGGGGTTGCTTCAGGTACTGACGCTCTTTTATTGTCTTTAGAAGCCTTAGGTATTGGAGAAGGGGATGAAGTTATTACAACTCCTTTTACTTTTTTTGCTACTTCAGAGGTAATTTCTTTATTAAAAGCAAAACCAGTTTTTGTAGATATAGACTCTAAAACTTTTAATATAGATCCTGATAAAATAGAAGACGCAATAACCACAAAGACAAAAGCCGTTATTCCTGTCCATCTTTTTGGACAGATGGCAGAGATGGATGATATTGAGTATCTTGCTGAAAAATACGATCTTTATATTATAGAGGATGCTTGTCAAGCTATAGGAGCTGAGTATAAAGGAAGGCGAGCTGGAAGTATTGGAGATACTGGATGTTTTAGCTTTTTCCCTACAAAAAATTTAGGTGCTTTCGGTGATGGTGGTTTAATTACAACTAATGATGAAAAGTTGTATGAAAAGATAAAACTGCTTAGAGTGCATGGAAGTAGGAAAAAATATTATCATGAATTGATAGGGCATAATAGTAGATTAGATGAAATACAGGCTGCTATTCTTAGAGTAAAATTGAAGTATTTAGATGATTGGATTGAGAGAAGGATAGAAATTGCAAAAATTTATTCGGAGGGTCTTAAAGATTTAGATGTTATAGTCCCTGAAGTAAAGCCATATTTAAGACATGTATACCATCAATATGTAATAAGAACTAAGCATAGAGATGAATTACAAGAGTATCTTTTTAATAAAGGTATTGGTACTGCCATATATTATCCTTTACCTCTTCATTTACAAGAATGTTATAAGGATTTAGGTTATAGAGAAGGAGATCTTCCTGAAGCTGAAAAAGCAAGTAAAGAAGTTATTGCATTACCGATGTGGCCAGAACTTACCAACGAGGAAGTAAATTATATTGTTGAGTCAATCAGAGAATTTTTCCTAAATTGAAGGAGGATTGTTATAATGGGATATATATTGGTAACTGGTGGTGCAGGATATATAGGAAGTCATGTGGTTAAAGATCTTCTTAAAAGGGGATATGAAGTTGTGGTTTTGGATAATTTGGAGAAGGGGCATAAAAAAGCTATATTGTCTAAATATTTTGAGAACATTGATCTAAAAGATAAAGAAAAGGTTAAAGAAGTTTTTAATAAATATAAAATAGATGCAGTTATGCATTTTGCAGCTTTGAGTACTGTAGGAGAATCTATGCAAAATCCTGGTAAATATTATGAAAATAATATATTAGGAGGATTAAACCTTTTAGAATCGATGAAAGATTTTGAGGTAAAATATTTTATTTTTTCATCAACTGCAGCGGTATATGGTGAACCTAAAATTATTCCAATTCCAGAGGAGCATCCTAAAAATCCTACTAACGTTTACGGGTCTTCGAAATTGATGTTTGAAGAAATATTAAATTGGTATGATAATCTTTTTGGAATTAAATATATTTCTCTTCGGTATTTTAATGCTGCTGGTGCAGATATGGAGGGAGAATTAGGAGAAGATCACAGACCTGAAACCCATTTAATACCCATTGTCTTAAAGACAGCTTTAAAGCAAAGAGAATATGTAGAAATATATGGTACAGACTATCCAACCCCTGATGGTACATGCATTAGGGATTATATACATGTGTCTGATCTTTCAAAAGCACACATTTTAGCTTTGGAGGCTTTATTAAATGGTATGAATTCGGAAGTTTTTAATCTTGGTAATTCAAGAGGATATTCTGTTAAAGAAGTGATAAAGACTGCTGAAAATGTAGTGGGTGAAAAAATTCCAATAAAAGAGGCACCAAGAAGACCTGGAGATCCTGCCATTCTTATAGCAAGCTCTGATAAGATTAAAAAAGAATTGCAATGGCAACCCGATTTTCCAGATTTAGAAACCATGATTTTATCTGCATGGAATTGGATGAAAAATCACCCTTTTGGATATTCAGAATAAAATTTGATATAATTTATATAGAAAATGGCAAAGGAAAAAAAGATTGTAGCAGTAAATAGAAAAGCAAGGCATGATTACTTTATCTTAGAGACTTTCGAGGCTGGTATTTCCTTGACAGGCACGGAAGTTAAGTCTCTAAGAAGCGGTAAAGTAAGCATGCAAGATAGTTATGCTGATGTTAAAAATGGTGAGGTTTGGATTTATAATCTTCACATAAGTCCTTATGAGCATGGTAATATATATAATCATGATCCTAAGAGACCAAGAAAGTTATTACTAAATAAAGATGAGATCGCCTATCTTGTAGGTAAAGTTAAAGAAAAGGGCTTGACATTAATTCCTTTATCTATATACTTTAATGAACGTGGTTGGGCAAAAGTAGAGTTAGGATTAGCGAAAGGTAAAAAGTTATACGATAAAAGAAAAGATTTAGCAGAAAAAGCTGAAAGAAGGGAATTAGAAAGATTGTATAAGATGAAGTATTAGCGGGGGCGATTGGTTTCGACAGGGAGTACAAGGATCAAAAGCTGCAAGCCGAGGTGCCGTTACCTCGTAAAACAACGGCAAAAAAAGAAGTGCCAACACAAATTTAGCTTTAGCTGCTTAATTTAGCAGCTACGCTCTTCTAACCCGGGCTGGCAGGGTTAGAAGGGTGTCATAGTTAGCCAGCTGCCCCTCCCAACTCCCCTAAGGGAGGGAAAGATGAAAGGGGATAGGCGCTTACAGAATCCTGCAGGAGGGAGTCTGTAAGGGCCGAAAATCTTAAAACTCCTGCTAAGCTTGTAGAGGCTTTTGGTTCTTGCTCTCTGGACGCGGGTTCGACTCCCGCCGCCTCCACCAAAATTATTAAAGTAACCATAATGAATTTTAGGAGTTAATAAAGTTGAGAAAAGTAAGTATTTATATTTTATTTTTTTTGTTTTTTTATATTCATCTTTCAACAGTAATTTTGGGAGAAGAACTCTCTTCTCTTGAAATAAATTTTTTAGGCGAGAAAACTAAAATTCTTACTGTTTCAAAGATAAAAGATTCTGAAATATACATACCTTTACCTTTGTTTGCATCAACTTTTAAATATGATTTTTCTCAAGAAAATAGTAAGGTAATTCTTTATCAAGATAAAAAAGAGATTTTCACTGCAAACATTGGGGATAAAAAATGTGTAATAAATAAGAAAGAAGCCATCCTTTTATATCCTGTTATAAGAGAAGATGTTGTATATTTTCCTTTATCATCCTTTTTTAGATTATTGGGGTATAGGGTTTATCTGAAAGAAAATAGTATTTTTATTGTCCATGAAGTCTCAGAAATAAAATATTCTAAAAATTTACTATCTATAGGGTTTAAGGCAAAATCCCCTGTTGAAATAAAAAGTTTAGTATTGCAAAATCCTTCTCGACTTGTTATTGATCTTTTAAATACTGTTTATATAAATAACAAAGGAGAGATCATCCCTAATGATGCTAATGTTAAAAATATTCGTTTTTCCCAATTTAATGTAGCACCTTATATTGTTAGGGTTGTAATAGAATTTAAAGATAAAATTCCTAATTATGATATTAAGCAAAATGATGGTATTATTTATGTTAGTTTTTCGAGA
>JAPYWU010000165.1 GCA_028276205.1 Dictyoglomaceae bacterium
TTGTCCTTTATAGTAGTCCTTGGTATATATACCTATAGATTTTACTGTGTCTTTTTCTAAATGGATTACATCAAATACTAAATTACATTCATAGGTTTCTTTTGAAAATTCCTTTTTAAATTCATCTGTTATTTGAATTTCATTCTTCATCTCAGGTGGTAAGGCATCAAATTCCTCTACCCATATTCCAAGAAGATCCCTTAATGGGGCGGGATATCCTCCCAAGTATACTAAGTCATTTTCATCTACTAATCCACTTAATGTGGTAGTTACAAATATTCCACCTTTTCTAACATATTCTTTTATTTTCTCTGCAGTTTCTTTCTTTACCATATAAAGAAGAGGTGCTACTACTACCTTATACTTTTCAAAATTGTCCTCAATTCCTATAACATCTACACCCATGAGATTTTCAAAGAGGGCTCTGAAGTAGCTTTCTACACCTCCCACGTAGTTTATTGCTGTACTTGGACCTTGAGAGTTTTCAAGAGCCCACCAGTTTTCCCAATCAAAAATAACTGCTGTCTGAGATTTTACCTTACTACCTAAAATTGTATCACCTAAATTTTCTAATTCTTCTCCCAACTGTTTTACCTCTTGGAAGACTCTTGTATTTTCGTGTCCTGCATGAGAGATGACAGCACCATGGAATTTTTCTGGTCCTCCTCTTGATTGTCTGAGTTGGAAGAACATGACTGTATCTGCACCTTGAGCAACTGCTTGGTAGCTTTGAAGTCTCATAACCTTTGGCCTTTTTATATAGCAGTAAGGTTGCCAATTAGTTTGACTTGGGGTTTGTTCCATAAGCATAAAAGGTTCTCCTTGTTTTAAGCCTCTCATAAGAGAGTGCCTAAAGGCAATACTTATGTAATCATCGGTAAGGTATGGATAGCTATCCCATGAAACCACATCCATATGTTTTGCCCATTCAAAATAGTTGAGAGGTTTGAAAGCTCCCATGAGATTTGTGGTTACAGGTATATTAGGATTGTATTTTTTAATTATGTTATATTCATTTAAATAGCATTCTAAGATACTTTCAGACATAAATCTATAATAATCAAGTACCATACCTTGGGCTACGGTGGAGAGTTTTCCTGTCCACCAATGATGAAACATAACACTTATTAATGTGGGTGCTGTGATCTCATTCCAATCATAAATGGTTTGACTCCAAAAGTTGGTATACCATCTCTTATTTAACTCTTCCAATGTACCATATTTTCTTTTTAACCAATCTCTAAACTCCTTTATACAATTTTCACAGAAGCAGTAAGTCCCATATTCATTGGCAATATGCCAAACTAAAACTGCGGGATGATTAGCATACCTTTCTGCCAGTTTTTCTACTAATTTTCCTGCAAAATATCTATATATTTTGCTATTGGGACAAAAGTTTACTCTTCCCCCATGTACTCTCTTATTTCCATTTATGTCCACAGGAAGAATCTCAGGATACTTAACAGACATCCAATGGGGCTGAGAAGCAGTAGATGTGGCAAGACAGATGTAGATTCCGTTTTTCCATAGGTTATCAATGATTTCGTCCAGCATTGAGAAATCATAGGTATCTTCTGAAGGTTGCAAAAGAGCCCAAGAAAATACATTTACTGTAGCAATATTAATATGGGCTAATTTGAAAAGTCTTACATCTTCCTTCCATATTTCCTTGTCCCACTGCTCAGGATTATAATCTCCCCCATACCATATGTAAGGCAATTTGGGATTTATCATACAATGCTACCTCCCACTCTATTCATTTTTTATGGCTCTTTTATTCAATATTACTCTAACTTTTGGTATTAAGTAAAGATGGATTATTTATTTTATTCCAAATAGGTAAGGACATGGGTACCAGTGTAGAGAGATAAGTAAAGATAAAACCATGCCCTCAGCATCCTTATAATATCCAAGGATGGAGTAATGACAGAATAATATATCTAAAACTGCTAAAATTTTAGGTATATCAAGAAAACCTAAATCTTTCCCTAATAAAACTCCTCCTAATTTGGAAAATTTAATCATCAATATAAAGGATATCAATGATTATTTAGAGATGCTTGGAGTAGAGCTTGACCCAATACCAAAAGGGACAAAACATCTTCTTGGAATGGTTGAGAATTCACATAGGCAAGATGATGAGTATTTCTTAGAAATACATGCAGAAAGATGCGAGAATAAAGTGGAGTTCTTAAGAAAGGCTGAAAGATGGCAGGATACTTGGAACTTCTTTAGACCAAGCTTTGGTATTGGTATGAATGGAAAGACTCTTTTCCTGTTATACTTTTAGAGAAGTTATTAAGATCTGTAGGCCTTTTTTCTAAAATTTTATTTGACTTCCTTAAAAGTGGTACCTATGTTCCTACCAAGTGTGGTTATTTGAATAGGCTCTTTTGGGAACATAAAGGAAACCAAGAGCAATCTTTACAGAAATTTTCAAAATCTGACCTTTTTATTCTATTAAAAATCATTCTTTTTATGTCAAGAAAATTATATTTTTCCTTTATGGTCAAATTCAGATGATTTATAATTTCCTTATCTTTTCTTTCTATCTCCTTAGGATAGCTTTCTCTTAAACACTTATCATTTTTTAAATATGGGCATTTATTACAAATACTATCACTTTCAACAACTAATAAGAATTTATATCCATAGAATATCCTTTACCTTCAAAATGTAATAAACAAAGTAGATGATGCCCTCTTATTTTTATATCTTTATTATTCATGTTTATTTTTTATGGATATCTTTGCCAAGAGATAGTTTTCGTTATTTTTCCATGTTTCATATATGGCAAACTTTTTACTCTCTTCCTACTCCTTTGTATATAAATCCATGTTTTTTAGCTTCTTGGGGATCCAAGACATTGACACCATCAATAATAAGAGGATCATAAGCTTTTATTTTTGCCCCATCATTTTTTAATAGATTTATTATTTTTATAGCAAGGGTAAGTCCCCATATGGAAATAGTATAACATATAAAAGATCAGAAAGTTGGTCCTTTACTTTATAAACTATATACCTTTTCCAGGACTAAGATGTTCTCCTCCAATTCATTTATCATATTTCATTCCTTCTATTATATCAAAGACATCTACTGAGAATTTATCACATATATTGGCTATTTTATTGATAAAAGAGACTCTCATAGCAAGAAAGGCATTTGAAGCATATTTGATTAAAATGGCAGTTAGGGATGAGGTAACTACTATGGGAGCATTGAATACAGAAAAGAGCTCTTTTAAGGAATTTATTACATAGTCTTTTTCTGCCCCTATAACTATTCTTGAGGGATTAAAGAAGTCATAAATTGCCTTTCCTTCCCTTAGAAATTTAGGGACAACTGCTAATTCCTAATCTTCTCCTTCTTTTTTTCCTTTTTTGCTAAAAATTTCTCTTATTTTTACTAAAGTTCCTACTATTCTTTAAAAATTTGCTTATAGATTTTGCAGATGATATTACTTGAGATAAATCTATTTTTCCTTCGTCTTTTGAAGGAGTATTAACACATATGAAGATAATTTCAAAAGATAAATTCAAAGGAGTATTCTCAACAATACCCTAGTATAGATTTCTTAAGGTACCTTCTTCGTCCTTTACAGGTATTACAAAAGATATATCCACATTTAAGCTTTTTAAAATTCAAAATTAAAACCTGTATTTATAGAAAAAATTGTTTTTATT
>JAPYWU010000166.1 GCA_028276205.1 Dictyoglomaceae bacterium
TTTCATATTGTAACTTTATAAGTTTTCTTAAAAGTATTTCCCGAGGAATTTCATCGCCTTCTTTAAGCATGAATATCATCTGTTCATAATCTTCAGGAGAACCCAAACCATATATGCAAGATACACTTGCAACTACAATAACATCTCTTCTTGATAGAAGGCTACTTGTGGTACTATGTCTTAACCTATCAATTCTATCGTTTATATCAGCGTCCTTTTCTATATAAGTATCAGTTTGTGGAATATAGGCTTCAGGTTGATAATAGTCATAATAACTGACAAAATACTCCACAGCATTATATGGGAAAAATTCCTTAAATTCACTATATAATTGGGCTGCAAGGGTTTTATTTGGTGCTATCACTAAGGTTGGTTTTTGCACATTAGCTATTACATTTGCCATAGTAAAAGTTTTCCCTGACCCAGTCACCCCTATAAGGGTCTGGTATCTAAGACCTCTTTTAACCCCTTCGGTAAGTTTCTCTATAGCTTGAGGCTGATCTCCGCAAGGTTTAAATTCAGATACTAATATAAAACCACTCATAATTTACTCCAAATTTTTATTATATAACATCCCTTGAAGATATAAAATCCTATCAATAACTTGTCTTTTCGTATATTCTTTATCCTTATCATTATAAACGACAAAATGAGCTGTTTTAATCTTCTCTTCTAAAGATATTTGGGATTTTATTCTTTTTATAGCTTCTTCCCTAGATACCTTATCCCTATTCATAATTCTTTGTATCTGTACTTCAAGAGGCACATAAACTACCCATATTTCATCAAACCAATCCTCTATCCCCACCTCAAAAAGTAAAGGAACTTCAACAGCAATTATTGGTTTCTCTTTTAATTCTTCAATTTTCTTTCTAATTTCTTTTAACACAGGAGGATGAAATATACTGTTTAATTTTAATCTTGCAGATTCATCACTAAAGATAATGTCTGCAAGTTTTTTCCTATTTAAATTTTCTCCTTCAAAAACCTCATCTCCAAATATAACTCTTATTTTTTCAAGATAATATGGATCTTTTTGAAGGTCTTTTACAATATCATCGGCACTAATAACAGGAATACCTAATTCCTTCAAAATTCCAAGAACTAAAGATTTACCAGATGCAATTCCGCCTGTAATTCCAATCTTATAACTCATTTTAATTCAGCAAGATTTTTACCAACTGAAATTTCCACCACAAGAGGCACTAAAAGCTTAACTATATTCTCCATTTTTTCTTTTGCCATCTTAGGTACAGTCTCCATCTCATCTTCAGGTACCTCTAAAATTAACTCATCATGAATCTGAAGAATAAGCCTTGTTTTGTAATTATTTTTCTTTATTTCCTTAAAAATATCAATCATAGCAAGTTTAATTATATCAGCAGCAGTGCCTTGTATAGGAGCATTAATAGCTACTCTTTCATATAGACTTCTTACCTGCTTATTTATACTTTTAATTTCAGGAATATATCTTTTTCTTCCAAATATGGTTTTAACATAAGCCTTTTCTCTTGCCTCATAAAGAGCCTTATCTATATATCTTTTCACATATGGATAATGTTTAAAATAGGTATCTATAAATTTTTCAGCCTCTTCAGGAAGAATTCCAGCTGTTTCTGATAATCCAAAAGCAGAAATACCATATATAATTCCAAAGTTTACAGCTTTAGCACGTGATCTTAAGAGATCATCTACCTTATCCTCTGGCACACCAAATATTTCAGACGCAGTTCTTTTATGAATATCTTCTCCCTTTTGAAATGCGGATATTAACTTAGGCTCTTGAGATAAATGGGCCATAATACGAAGCTCTATTTGGGAATAATCTAAAGAAACAAAGTAATAACCTTCTTCAGAAATAAAAGCTGATCTAATTTTCCTTCCCTCTTCACTTTTTATAGGAATATTTTGAAGATTAGGTTCACTACTACTTATTCTACCTGTAGCAGTACCTGTTGGATTAAATTTAGTATGAACTCTACCTGTTATAGGATTAACCAGATTGGGAATAGTATCTATATAAGTACTCTTTAATTTGTATAATTCTCTATATTCCAGAATTTTTCTCACAATGGGATGGGTATTTATTAAATTTTGGAGAATTGAAGAAGAAGTTGAATATCCTGTTTTACCTTTCTTCCCTGTAGGAAGCTTTAATCTATCAAATAAAACCTCAGAAAGCTGTTTAGGAGAATTAAGATTAAATTTAATTCCTGCCAATGAATAAATATCTTCTTCTAGCTTTTTAATTCTGTCACAGAACTCCTCAGAAAGCCTTCTTAAATAATCTATATCAACCTTTATTCCCCATTTTTCCATAGAATGTAAAACAGGAATTAAAGGAATTTCAATTTCATATAACACTTTCTCTAATTCTTCTTCTTTAATTCTTTTTTCAAGAATATTCTTTAGATCAAATAAATATCCTGCAAATTTTTGAGGAATAAAGTTGGTTTTACCAAGATACTCTCCTATAAGGATCTCTAAAGAATGATTTTGCCTCTCAGGATTTAAAAGATAGGATGCAATACTCACATCAAAAACCTTACCCGATATATTTCCATCAAAAAAATGAAGATCTCTCTGTATATAAGAACCTATTTTTTCTATCTCATTAGATATAAGGACCTTTTCAAATTTAGACCTTAAATCATTATTAAAATCAAAAGATGATATAAAATATCCTTCCCCTTCTCTAAAAGATATGGATATACCTTCTAAAGTTTTTTCTCCAAGACATTTAAATGCAATTTTCTTTTCCCTTTTAGCAATATCCTCTAAATCAAAATCTATATCTTTGAACTCTATATTCTCTTCTTCTTGGAGATCTGGAAATAACTTTTGGAGAATACTTCTTAACTCATATTTTTTAAGAAACTCTATAACCTTATCATCTCTTTTTATCTCAAAAGGCTTAAGTTCAAAATTTTTACCAACATCTTTAAGAGTAACAAGCTCCATGTTTCTTTCAATAAGTTCCCAATTATCCTCTATTACCTTCCTTATATCACTATCAATCAGAGGTAAATTTCTTTTTAATTCTTCTATATTTGAAATTTCTTCCAAAATTTTTATAGCCTTCTTAGGCCCTATCCCTGGCAATCCCGGTATATTGTCTGACTCATCTCCTACAAGAACTTTATACAAAGGTATTTTATATGGCTCAATTCCATATCTCTCTTTAACTTTTTGAGGATCATAAATGATAAATTCTGTTATACCCTTTTGAGGATGGATAAGATAACAATTATCAGAAACCAGTTGAATTAAATCCAAATCTCCAGATAAAATGTATTTCAAAGATTTTTCATTTCTCTTTACAATTGTAGCTATAACATCATCAGCTTCATATCCAGGCTCTTCTAAGATTGGTAAATTATTAATTCTCAAAAATTCTCTAATCCACGGAATTTGTGCTTTTAAATCGTCCTTCATAGGGGGTCTTTTAGCTTTATATTCTTTATAAATAATATGTCTAAAAGTTGGCTCAGGTCTGTCAAAAGCTATGCCAATAAGATTTGGCTTAAAATCTTCAACAGCTTTTAAAAGAATCCTTATAAAACCATAGAGGGCATTAGTAATTTCTCCCTTTTTTGTCTTTAAAGGAGGCAAAGCATAATAAACCCTATAAATGATGCTTGAAGCATCAATCAAAAGAATTCTATCTTCTATAGTAGTTTCTTTT
>JAPYWU010000167.1 GCA_028276205.1 Dictyoglomaceae bacterium
TACTGGCACCTATGTTCATACCTATTTGGAAATTTAAAAAACATTTAATTTGAAAATAACATCTATATATGTTTTACTATAAAAAAAGGGAGAAGAAAAGATGAAGATATCAGCAATTATTTTTGATATGGATGGAATAATATTTGATACAGAGAGATTGTATTATAAATTCTGGAAGATAGTATTAAATAACTATGGATATAATTTAACAGAAGAAATTTATAAAGAGACTATTGGTGTCAATATTAGAGAAACAGAAAAAATCCTTAAAAAATATTTTGGAGAAGATCTACCCTTTCATGAAATTTATCAAAAAGTCCTATCACTAACCCAAGATTATATAGAAAAAAAGGGTGTACCTATTAAAAAAGGACTATTTGAATTAATATCTTTTTTAGAAGAGAAAAAAGTCCCAAAAGGAATCGCTACCTCCACTGAAAAAGATAAGGCTTATTATTTACTGAGAAAGGCAGGAATTTTAGAAAAATTTGAAGCAATAGTGTGTGGTGACGAGGTATCAAAAAGTAAGCCGGAACCTGATATCTTTTTAGAGGTAGCTAAAAAACTTAGTGTAAATCCTTCTTACTGTATAGTTTTAGAAGATTCGGAAAATGGTATTTTAGGGGCATACAGAGCCAATATGATTCCCTTTTTAGTATTGGATTTTAAGCATCCTAAAAAAGAGATTATGAATCTTGCCTACAAGGTTTTTAACTCTTTGATAGAAGTCAGGGAATATCTAAAAGAAATTCTATAAAATAACTCCATTTATTTTTTAACATAATCTTAACTTGCATTTTAATTTTTCATATGCTAATATGGGCAAATGAGAAAATGAAGGAGGTGAAAAAATGATAAATATAACTGTTAGAGCTATTGAAGAATTTAAAAGAATCCTTTCTGAAAATAATAAAGAAGGATGTGGAATAAGAATATTTTTTGGTGGTTCTTCTTGCTGTGGAGGGTCTTACAGACTTGGAATTGTAGAGGAAGGAGAAATAGAAGATAAAGTTATAGAAAAGAACGGTTTAAAGATTTTCATAGACCCAAGTTTATATGAAGATCTATTGGAAGCAACCATAGACTATGATGATGGCTTTTTTATTGAAACTAAATAAGGTGAATTTCTCTTATGGAAAGATACGAAAGAATTTTTAAGGTTCTTTCTGATGACAAAAGGCTAAAGGTTTTTACCCTTCTTTTAAAGATGGGTAAAGAATATTATGTATGTGAAATTGCAGATGCCCTTGAAGAATCCCATTACAACATTTCTAAATATTTGAATGAACTTAAAAGAGAAGGTTTAGTTAAGGAAAAGAGGATCGGAAGAGGAGTTTTATATTCTGTAAAAGAAGCAGAAGATGAATTTATGAAATATTTACATAATGCTATATTAAGTATTCCTGATACCCTTTTATCAAGAAATATGGAACTTCTAAAATTGAGAGTTTCTTTAAGACAAGAAAATAAATGTGTGATAGGAGTTAATGATCCCCGATGGCTCGAAATAGCCAAGGAAGTGAAATAAAAATTGAGAAATCTATACTTATGAAAGGAGGAAAAGTACAATGCCTAAGGATAGATGGCAAATATTACCACATTGTGCTTCAGAAGCTGATAATCTTGATATTATTGTAACTTGCGATGGTGCATCCTCAGTAGGTCAAGTAGGAAACGAGGTAGCAATTAAACTAACCAAGGAGCATGAAAGTGCAAGAATGTGCTGTTTATCAGCTATTGCTGCAGGTTCAAAGGTACATCAGGATATAGCAAAGAAAGCAAGAAAATTGATAGTAATAAATGGGTGTCAATTAGAATGTGCATCAAAGATTATAAGAAACAATGGTATAGAACCTACTTATGAGATAACTATAGCCAAAGAAGGTATAGAGAAAGCCCCAACATTAGATTTTGATGATGAAGATGTGGAGAGAATAGCAAATAAAATTACTCAAGAAGTATTAAAGAAATAAATTATATAAAAAGGGAGGTAAAAAAGTATGTCCAAAACTTGGTATCCTGTAATTGATTATGAAAAATGTATTGGATGTCTTGCTTGTGTAAATTTTTGTCCTCATGGGGTGTATGAAGAAAAACATGGAAAACCATATGTAGTACACCCAGAAGAATGTGTAGATTTTTGCAAAGGTTGTTTAAAAGGAGCATGCCCAGTTGGAGCTATTAGCTTTGTAGGTGATAAAGTAAAAATTATGCTTGATGGAGGTGAAACACAATGAAAGGATTACTCCTTTGTGTATGTCAAGGTACTTGCCCATCCTTCCAAAATATGAACATTTTTGAAATCCTAAATACAGTAAGAAGAGAGGGACTTGTTGACTTTGTAGCCATACATCCACAACTTTGTGCAGATGATGGAGACAATTTTCTATCTACTCTTGTTAAAAGTAACGGGAATATTGAAAAACTTTACGTTGCAGGATGCGATCCAAAGATGCAAGCAAAAATGTTTAGAGATGCTTTTGAAAGAGCAGGATTTGATAGAATAAAACATGTTGGAGTAGATATAAGAAATATGAATACAGAACAAGCTCTCGAAGCTATAAGAAAACTAATAAAAGAAGCCTAAAATATTATAATCTTATTAAATATATTTTAAGACCTCCCTAAACAAAGGGAGGTCTTTTTTTATAAAATTACATAGAATTAACTCTAAGGTTTATAATAAAAATCATGAAAATAACATTAAAGGAGTAAGAGCATATGAATCAAAAAATACTTATAGTTTATTATAGTTGGTCCGGAAAAACCCGTAAAATAGCTGAAATCATTCATAAATATGTAGATGGAACTCTAATTGAGATTATCCCAGAAAAACCTTACCCAAAATCCTATAATGATACAGTTCAACAGGCTAAAAAAGAAATCAGAGAAGGCTATAAACCACCTATAAAAAATAAAATAGAAAATATAGACGAATATAACATTATATTTGTAGGTACTCCTAATTGGTGGAGCACTATAGCACCTCCTATTGCAACTTTTCTATCCCAATATGATCTCTCAGGTAAAATTATTGTACCTTTTTGTACCCATGGAGGTGGAGGAAAGGGAAGAATCGTAGAAGATATAACAAGATTTTGCAAGAATGCCAAAATTTTAGAATGTTTTTCCATATATGGGGGTGAATCAAGGGATTTAGAAAATAAAGTAGTAGAATGGCTTAAAAAGTTGGAATTACTAAAATAAAAAAGGAGGATTCGTCAAATGAGACTAAGAAGACTTGGAAGAACAAATATAGAAATCTTTCCTATAGCCTTTGGAGGAATACCTATTCAGAGGGTAAATGAGGAGACCGCAGTAGAAACTGTAAAAAGAGCTATAGAACTTGGAATAAATCTAATTGATACTGCAAGAGGATATACAGATAGTGAGATTAAGATTGGAAAAGCATTAAAAGATGTAGATAAAAAAATATATATTTCATCAAAATCTGCAAATAGAACAAAAGATGGAATATATGAAGATGTAAAGATAAGTCTTAAGAATCTGGGAGTTGAAAAAATAGATATTTACCATATTCATGGTGTTAATGATTGGGAAACTTTTAAAAAAATATTTGAGCCTAACGGAGCCTATTACGGCCTTCTTAAGGCAAAAGAGGAAGGACTAATTGACTTTATAGCAGTATCCAGTCATAGCAATGATATATTAGCAGAATTG
>JAPYWU010000168.1 GCA_028276205.1 Dictyoglomaceae bacterium
CTAAAAGGAGAAAAACAGGTAATATAGCAATAATGAATACCATTAAAATATATAAACATGGGGATAAAGTCTATTTTATAAAGAAAACCTTGGAGGAAAATTATGAATATATATTATCTATCCCTGGTTCTTTAAAGCTTCCCTCAGGTTATGAGATAATCACCGAAATAATAGAAGACAATAAAGAGTCTATAAAATTTGATGACCTTTGGCATGTTTATTTTGACTATGATAAAATAAAAACAGATAAATTAATAGTGAGAAACTGGAGAGAAGGAGATAAAATTAAACCATTTGGCCTAAAAGGTAAATCTAAAAAGCTTCAAGATTTGTTTATAGATAAAAAAATTCCTAAATGGAAAAGACTTGAAATTCCACTTATTTTTTGGGAAAATGAACTTTTGTGGGTAGTAGGAGTAGCAAGAAGTAATATAGCGCCTATTACTGAAGATACAAAAAGAATATTACATATAATGGCAAAAAAGGAGGTTTAAATAATTGAACTGGAAAAATATAATCTCAAGATTAATAATTATTTTCTTTATAGGTTTTCTTATCTTTACATTCTTTAATCCCAATATACTTGACAATTCTGCAAAGGAAAGAGAGATTCCTTACTCAGAATTTATAAAATCTGTAGAAAACAAAGAAGTATTTAAAGTAGAAATTGGTGAAAAAGAAATCAATGGTCTATTTCGAGATGGATCAAGATTTAAAACCTATCTACCAACTCAAGATGTTAACTTAATTCCTACTTTAATCAAAAATGATGTTGTGGTAGAAGTGAAACCACCAGATAACACTTCTTTATGGATAAGTTTCATTTTAGGATTTGCTCCTTATCTTATACTTATCTTTTTCTTCTGGATGATGTTTCGTCAGGTACAAGGAAGTAATAATCAAGCTTTTTCTTTTGGAAGAAGCAGGGCAAGATTATTCTTAGATAATAAACCTAAAGTAACATTTGCTGATGTTGCTGGCGTGGAAGAGGCAAAACAAGAATTAAGAGAAGTAGTTGACTTCTTAAAGAACCCACAAAAATACAGAAGACTTGGAGCTAAAATTCCAAGAGGAATATTATTGGTAGGACCTCCTGGGACTGGTAAAACTCTTTTAGCACGAGCTGTTGCAGGAGAAGCAAATGTACCTTTCTTCTCCATTAGTGGATCAGAATTTGTAGAGATGTTTGTAGGAGTAGGAGCAGCAAGGGTTAGAGATCTATTTACACAGGCTAAAAAACTAAGCCCTTCCATAGTTTTCATTGACGAATTAGATGCAGTAGGAAGACATCGTGGAGCAGGACTTGGTGGAGGGCATGATGAAAGAGAACAAACTTTAAACCAGCTTTTAGTTGAAATGGATGGTTTTGATGAGAATACTAACGTGATTGTGCTTGCTGCTACTAATAGACCTGATATCTTAGATCCAGCTTTGTTGAGACCAGGAAGATTTGATAGGCGTGTGATTGTAGATAGACCAGATTTTGAAGGAAGAAAAAAGATATTAGAAGTACATTTGAGAGGCAAACCCATTGGAAAAGATGTAAATATAGATATAATTGCTAGAAGTACACCAGGCTTTGTGGGTGCAGATATTGCAAATCTTGTAAATGAAGCTGCTATCTTAGCTGCAAGAAAAAATAAAAATGAGATAAATATGGAGGAATTTGAAGAAGCAATAGAGAAAGTAATTGCAGGACCAGAGAAGAAAAATAGGATAATAAGACCCCAAGAAAAGGAATTGGTGGCTTTTCATGAACTTGGACATGCCTTAGTAGCGAAATTAATTCCTGAAGCAACTCCCGTACACAAGGTGACCATAATCCCAAGAGGACTTGCTTTAGGCTATACATTGCAGCTTCCAGAAGAAGATAGATATTTACTTTCTAAAAAAGAATTAGAAGCTGAAATAGCAGTACTTCTTGGAGGAAGAGCAGCAGAAGAACTTATTTTTGGTCAACCCACATCAGGAGCTGCTGATGATTTAAGAAGAGCTACAGAACTTGCAAGAAAAATGGTATGTGAATATGGTATGAGTGAAAAATTAAGGAATCTAACACTTGGAGAAAATCACTCTGAAATATTTCTTGGAAAAGATTTAATGCAAATTAAAAACTATAGTGAGGATACAGCCAAAATTATAGATGAGGAAATTAAAAATATAGTAGATAAAGCCTATAACAGAGCATTAACATTATTAAAAGATCATGAGGATATATTAAAAGAGTTATCTAAGGTATTAATAGAGAAAGAAACTATTGAGGGTAGTGAAATTGATAAATTCCTACAGAAAAATAAAGAAACAGAGGGAATCTCATAGTTTCCCTCTGTTTCTCTTAATTTCCTTTTGTTTATTTTTCAACTCTTGGATCCTGTAAAGAATTTGCCAATCCTTTGGATCTCTTTCTCTAAATTTTTCTATCTCTAATTTTGCTTCCTCAAGCTTCTCCGTTTTAATTAGAAGCTCAATTAAATTATCCAAGGCAGCACTATTTTCTGGGTCCTTGCTTAGCACTTCTCTGAATAAATTTTCTGCTTCCTCATAATTACCCTTTAAAAATTCAACCCAGGCTAAACCTCTTAAGTATTCGGAGTTATCAGGATCTAATCTTAGCGCAATCTCAAAATATTCCCTCGCCTTGTTTAGATCTCCTCTTCCTACCATTATAAACCCCATATAGTAATAATTAAACGAATCATTAGGATTAGATTCTATATTTTCTAAAATAAATTTTTCTGCCCTATCAAAATCTTTAATCCAAAAATAAAGATCAGCAAGAGTTAATCTTAACCAATATAAAAGATTTTCATCCATTACTTCATTATAAAGGGTTTCATATAAAGTAATAGCTTTATAAAGTTTACCTCTCTGCTTTAGGTCATCCGCTCTAATAAGAATTTCATCTATACTTAAACTCATAGTCATAGATTAAGTATAATATAATCATAAGAAAAATTAAAGCTGGAGGAAATAATGATTTTAATAGTAAATCTGAATCCAAGTTTAGATGTTATATTTTATACAGAAAAATTTTATAAAAATAAAGTCAATAGATCAATGAAAGAATACATTATACCAGGTGGAAAAGGTATAAATGTAGCTAAAACCCTAAAAATCTTTAATGAAAAAATGAAAGTTATTGGCTTTTGTGGGGGAAGCACCGGAATAATCCTGAAAGAAGAATTAAAGAGGAGAGATATTGATTTCAATTTTATAGAAGTACAAAATAATACAAGATTTGCTATAGGAATAAAGGACTTATCTAAAAAAGAGCTTACTATTCTAAATGGCGCAGGATCAGAGATTCCTGAATCTAAAATAGAAGAATTTTTTGAAATATATAGAAATAATATTAAAGATGCGGATACCTTAATAGTTTCGGGAAGTATCCCACCTAATATGCCTTATGATATATATTTCAAAATATTAAAAGAGGCAGAAAGACATTATATAATCAAAGTATTAGACGCTAAAGGAAAAGAATTCATAGAAGCCCTGAAATCTAAACCTGATATAATAAAACCAAACAAAGAGGAAATAGAAGATGTTTTAAATAAAACTATTAAATCAAAAGAAGATATTAAAAATGCCTTTAAATTTATTGAAAAGTTTCAAATAAAATATCCAATAATTTCTTTTGGAGAAAAGGGAGCTGTGATATCTATAG
>JAPYWU010000169.1 GCA_028276205.1 Dictyoglomaceae bacterium
AATATTATTTTAACTTTATTGAATAGGATATGGATTTCTTTAATAATATCTAAAAAAATAGAGGTGGTGAAAATGTTAAATTTTTTAGAAGCTATAGGAGATAGAATAGAAATTATAGATAAGGTTGACTCATGGGAAGATGCTGTAAGAATTGGCGGAAAGCTCTTGGAGAAAGATGGTATTGTGAAACCTGATTATATAGATAAAATGATTGAGGTATGCAAAGAATTAGGACCTTATGTAGCTATAGCTCCAAGAGTAGCAATTCCCCATGCACGTCCTGAAGATGGAGCATTATCTTTTGGAGTTTCTTTATTAGTGATAAAAGAAGGAATAAATTTTGGCTCTCACAACGATCCTATATATCTTTTAATTTCTTTTGCTACTCCTGATAAAGAATCCCATCTTAAATTTTTGCAAGAACTTGCAGAAATTCTTCAAGGTTCAGATAAGTTAGCAGAGCAGTTTATTAATTTTAAAGGTAAGGAAGAGATAAAAGATTATATAAATAAATTCTTTTCCCAAATTAATACTTAAGAGAGGTGTTATAAATGGGTGGTAAAAGACTTAAGATTGTAGCAGTTTGTGGAATGGGTTTAGGAAGCTCTTTAATATTAAAAATGAACATAGAAAAGGTGATCAAAGATCTTAATTTAGAAGCAGATGTTTCTACTACAGATATTTCTACTGCAAAGGCAGTAATAGGGGATGCAGATGTAGTTATTACTTCTCCTGAGTTAGCACAGCAGATTGGAGATGTGAAGGCTAAAGTAGTTACAATCAAAAATTTTGTTAATTTTAATGAGATGAAAGAAGCTTTGGAGAAAACCTTAAAAGGTTAAAAATATATGGGGAGGTGTTTCTATGTGGATTCTTAAGTTGATTCAAGACATCCTAAGTGTACCTGCAATTTTAGTAGGTGTTGTATCTTTTGTTGGGTTGGTTGTTCAGAAAAAATCCTTCTCAGAAGTGATAAGTGGAAGTATAAAAACTATTTTGGGGTTTCTAATTTTGGTGGCTGGTGCTGTCACTTTGATTGGTTCATTAAATGCTTTAGGTCCGATGTTAGAAACAGGTTTTGGAATAAAGGGTGTTGTACCTAATAATGAGGCTATAGTTGCTATTGCTCAAAAAACCTTAGGTAAAGAAACAGCTTTGATAATGGTATTTGGTTTTATTGTAAACATTCTTCTTGCTCTTTTGACCCCATTTAAGTTTATATGGTTAACAGGACATCATAGCTTTTATATGGCTGCTTTAATTTCTGCAACCCTTGGAACTGCAGGCTTAAGTGGAATAGGTCTTGTAATTGTAGGAGCAATAATTTTAGGATTGATGCAAGTTTTGATGCCAGCATGGATCCATCCTTATATGAAGAAAGTAACAGGTTCTGATGAAATTGCTTTAGGCCATTTTGGAACATTGGGGTATTATGTTTCTGGTACTATTGGAAAATTAGTTGGTAATCCTGAAGATAGTACTGAAAATATTTCTTTTCCAAGAAGTTTAGGATTTTTAAGAGAATCCATAGTAGCAACAGGTATAACAATGATTATAGTTTTTCTAATTGCAAGCATAGCAGCAGGTCCTTCTTTTGTAGAATCTAAATTAAGTGGAGGTCAAAACTTTTTAGTATATGCTATTGTGCAAGCTTTAACCTTTGCTGCAGGGGTTGGAGTGGTAATTTATGGTGTTAGAATGATAATATCAGAGATTATACCTGCATTTAAAGGAATTTCTGACAAGATAGTACCAGAAGCAAAACCTGCTTTAGATTGTCCTGTTACTTTTCCTTATGCTCCTAATGCTGTAATAATAGGTTTCATATTTAGTTTCTTAGGCGGTATTCTCTCCATGCTAATTATGCCTCTATTCAAGTTACCTGTTATTATTCCAGGGTTAGTACCACACTTCTTTGTAGGGGGCACTGCAGGAGTAATTGGTAATGCAACAGGAGGTAAAAAAGGAGCTATTTTAGGATCCTTTGTAAATGGTATTATCATTAGTTTTGGAGCAGCGTTATTGTTACCAGCTCTCGGAACTCTTGGATTTGAAAATACTACTTTTGGTGATTCTGATTTTCAATGGTTAGGTATCTTAATAAGTTTAGTTGCCAAGTTATTTAAATAATACAATTAAATAATATAATTTATTAGTTTTAAACCCCTCTGTTCTTTTGTAGGGCAGAGGGGTTTTTATTAGGAGGTTAAAAATGAAGGCAAAGAGGGCTTTTTTAATTGAGCCTAAAAAATTCAAGATTGATTATGTGGATGTAGAGCCAAAAAGTAATCAGGTATTGGTAAAAGTTGTTTCTTGTGGGCTTTGTAATTGGGAGCTTAATCATTGGCATGGAAGACTTGGGACTTTCCCTCAATCATTGGGACATGAGTGGGCAGGGATTGTGGTAGATGTTGGATCTGATGTAAAAACTCTAAAGCCTGGGGATAAAGTAACTGCTTTACCAGATGATCTTAGTGGTTTTTCAGAATATACAGTAGTGGACGAGAAAAATTGTGTAAAACTTTCTGATAATATAAATTTAAAATATGCTCTCGGAGAACCATTAAAATGTATTGTTACAGTTTTAAGATCTGCACGACCAGAGGCTGGAGATTATGGAGTAATAGTGGGATGTGGATTTATGGGTTTATTATGTATTCAAGCATTAAAAGGAAATACATTGTCAGAACTTATTGCTATTGATATTGATGAGAATAAATTAGATATGGCTTTAGAATTTGGTGCTACAAAGACAATTAATGCAGAAAAAGAAAATGTTGAAGAGAAAATACAAGATATAACAAAAGGGCATATGGCTGATTTTGTCATTGAAGGCACAGGAAATCCTAATGTACTTAATGTTTGTCAGAGGTATTTAAGAACATCAAGAGGTAGATTGGTTTTAATGAGTTCCCATGAAACTGAGTGTGAGAAATTTGATTTTAGAGAAGCAATAAAAAGATCTATAGAGATAATAGTAGCTCATCCCTCTTATTCCTTGAATCCATTGGATGATTTAAGAAGGGCTGTAAATCTTTTAGAGAAGGGGACCTTTAATATAGAAAGATTGGTAACCCATGAATTTTCTCTGGAAAATATTCAAGAAGCTTTTGAAACCTTAGAGAATAAACCTAAGGGATATATTAAAGGATTAGTAGTAAATGAGATTTGATAAGAGAAGATGCCCCCTATTCCGGAATATGGAATAAGGGGCATCTTAAAATTATTCCCAATCAAGGAGTCTTTTTTCTCCCTCAATCTTTTTGATATCAGTGATATCTTGTGTAACTTCTAAGGTTCCAAGATAGTTTCCATTTTTATCTCTTACAGCAAAGTATCTAATAAGTATTAATCTTCCATTTAAATTTATCCAGAAATCAGCATGATTTTTTGTTCCTTTCTTAAATTCATTTACAATCTTTTCTACAATATGGACACTTTTTTGAGGATGACATTGTTGCACTTTTCTACCTATCACAGCCTTTGTTCTTACAAATATTCTATCCTTTGTTTCACTGAAATATCTTACCTCATCATTCTTGTCCACAAAGGTTATATCTACAGGAAGGGTATTTAAAACTGCTTCCAATTCTTCTAAGGTAAAACTTCCTGTAGGAAGATTTACCATACCTTCTTTCTTTTCCAATTCTTTTTCTTCTGTTTTT
>JAPYWU010000170.1 GCA_028276205.1 Dictyoglomaceae bacterium
CATATTTTTTAAATATATCTGTGTTTATATTTAATCTTTGAAGTCTTGAAAAAACTTTCAAAACATAAAGATCCGTCCTTAATTCCCAAAATTTCTTAATATTAGGTATATCAAGATTCTTCGCAAGATCCTGAGAATACTTTATTATCTCTAAATCTATATATATATTTAGGAGGTTTAAATCATTAGTTTCTTGCCAAAATCTTACTGCTCTATCTAATATTCTCTTTTTTAATTGATCATAAACAGCCCCATATTTAATATCAAAGGTCCCCAAGAAGTCTTGCTGTATGTTACTTTTCAACAAAATCGTTCTTATATCATGAACCATTAAATCAAAAAGCATAAGATCTAAATATGGAGATTTAACAGTCATCTTTATAATTTTAATATCGTCATTTAGAATTTTTATAATTCCCCAATACCCCTCTAAAAGGCTTCCATAATTATTATTCTTTAAAAATTCAACTATCTCTTCTTTAGAAGAATTTATTAACTGTTCCCATGTTGTTTTATCTATGAACTTAGGAAACTTTGCTTTTAAATTTGTAGATAAAAATAGATATTCTGCATACATAATTACATCTCACCACGCAATATTTTAGCAATATCAAGAATATTATTGTTTACAAGCTCTTCCAACATTGTATCTAAGGTAAGATCTATAATAACATTTCCTTTTTCAATTAAAAAACCGCCCATTCCTTCAATTCTTTCTTCTTTTGGTATAAGATTAAATTCCTTTGACAGAGCTTCAACATCCAGATTATTTTCACCCTTGGCCAACAAAATATAACCACCATTAATATTTTCCTTTGATAAAATAGATCTCCATATATCTGTATATTTATCTTTTGAAAGTTCCTTTATCTTCTTTAAAAGTTCAGTTTTTAAATTGTATATAATATCTGTCTCAACTTTAGCTGATTCAGTTAAATACTTCAGTTTAACTTGAGATATTAAAGTTTCCTCTTCTTTCTTCAATCTATTTTCCAACTCTCTCTTAATTTGTTCCTTCCATTCTTCAAACTCTTTTTCTTTTTTTGCTACAAAATCAGCAAATTCCTTTTCCTTCTTCTTTCTTAACTCTTCAATTTTAAATTCTTTTTCTTTTTCAAGCCTTTCTAATACTTTCTCTAAGGACATTAGATCTTCACTCCAAAGAATAAGAATATTATTGAAGTAATTAAGGAAAGAATAGCATATGTTTCTACTAAAGCAGGGATAATAATAGCCTGACCAGAAGTCTGTGGTTTTTGAGCTACCATCTGCAATGCTGCAGCACTTGCCCTACCCTGCCATACTGCACTTACAAACTCTCCAACCATAAGAGGAATGCTTACAGCAAAAACCATAAGACCCTGTTCCAAAGTTAAATTGGGAACATTACCACCAAGGAGACCAAGTTTCATTAAAATAAGAAATGCTCCTATAAATCCATAAAATCCCTGTGTACCAGGAAGTGCCTGAAGTATAAGAACAGTACCAAAAAGTTCTGGTTTTTCTGCCAAAACTCCTCCTGCAGCCTCACCTGCAATACCAACCCCTTTACCAGAACCTGCTGCTGCAAGACCAGCGCCTAAAGCAGCACCTATAAGGGCAATTGATAATCCCAACATACTCCTTACCTCCCATTAGACTGTTTTTTTAATTTGAAATATTTTCCTTCAGCTCTATAAACATAAAATCTTTTACCACCATCTACAAAAAACCTACCATAAATTTCTAAAAACTGTAATCTTGTGGAATGTACAAAAGCAGAAAGAGTACTTAAAACAAAGTTCATAACTTGGCCAAAAATCCAAACAATTGGCACTAATATTAAACTTAAAACTGGAATTCCTTTTAACATATTAGAAAGCTGAGTTATTACAAAACCAAATATGGAACCAACCAAATTTAAAGCAAAAAGTCTTGAATAGGAAAGAATATCTCCAATAAAGGATGTTAAACCATAACCTCCTAATATTCCATATATACTAATCAAACCAACAATAAGTCTTGCTATACCCTTTTTATCTCTTCCTTGAGTTAATATAAGACCTATCAAACTTGCAAAAATCAGATATTTAAAAACTTGTAAATATGGAATATTTAAGTTAAAAACCTTTCCCCCGAAATATATAAGTATGGAAAATAAAAAGAGTATCCAAAGTACTGAATCATAAAAAGCCCCTTTATAATCCTTTACTCTCCAACAGGAAATGAATCTTAAAATTAAAGCATAAAATTGAGCTATAACACCAATAAGTAGAGATATACCTAAAGCAGTTATTAAGTCTTGGCTTGGATTTACAATAGGAAACAGGCCCATAAATTTCCCATCGGGTCCTAAAAAAATCTGATTTCCAAAAAAGCTCCAAGTAATTATACCAACTAAAATAGATGGAAAACTTAGAATAGTTAATAAATCCAATAATTCCTTAGTTTCATCTTCAGGTTTATAAACTTTCTTTATCCATATTGTTGAAATGAGTAAAAGAAGTCCATAACCCACATCTCCTAAACAAATACCAAAAAACAACATATAAAAAGGTACCATAAAGGGGGTAGGATCTATAAACCCATAAGGTGGAAGACCGTAAAGTTTTGTTAAAAATTCAAAGGGCTTTATAAATTTAGGATTATCTAAAAGTACAGGTGGATCTTCATCTGGTAATGGATCTCTACTCTCAAAACCAAAATCAGAAAGTCTTTTTTTAATAATATTTAGAAATTCGTTTTTATCCCTTTTTGGTATCCAGCCAGAAAAAACAGAAAAATATTTACTTCTATAAGAATACTCTTTATAACCCAACTCTCCTATCTTAGAAAGGTAATAATCATACCAAGCAAGAATGTTTTTCTTTTTATCATATAGACCTTTAGCTTTCTCAAAAAGTTCATTAAGTTCTACTCTTGCTTTTATTAGAAAATCACTTATCTTTTCGAGGGCAGTTTTCGGAGAATATTTTAAATAAGGGATTCTTTTACTCTCAAAATTATATTTCGTTAATAAGGACTCAAAATAAGATACTTTATCCTTAGGTATAAGGATAATTATTCTTACCTCATTGTTTATTTCAAAATACTTATACCAACTTTCCTCTAATATATCCTTTGCTTCTCCCAAAAACTCGGAAAAACTATCTTTTTTAAAACTTCCACTATATAGAGAAAAACGCTTAAAGGTTCTAGGAAAATTTAATTCTGAATCCAGAAATTCCCAATATTTAGTTTCTTCATACAAAGAAGATAAAATTTTCTCTTTTTCCTCTATTACTGAAAGCCTTTTTTCTAAGCTTTTTGCCTCTTTATATAAACTTTCTAAGGAGACCTCACTTCTTAATTTTTCAAACTCCTCTTCAGAAATTTCTTCTCTCCCAGCAAAAAAAGCCTCTAAAAAACCCTTCTTTTGTGGATAAAATATATTTATAATTCTTAATATATCCTCTATTCGTGAAATTTCATTATCATATGGGGTCCCTTTTTCTGAGGTCTCCTCATCTCCTAATTTCTCCCAATGGATACGGGGAAATTCTTTAAATATATCTTTTAATATATCCTCTTCATTCTTAAGAACAATTAACCAAAATTTTTCTACTTCTAAAATCATTTTTTTTCTTCCTCAACCTTCTAAAAGTTTTTGGAAGAGAAAATCTAAAGCTTTAGGTAAATTACCC
>JAPYWU010000012.1 GCA_028276205.1 Dictyoglomaceae bacterium
TTCTACTAAGAGAAGAGGAGAAGTAAATAGAAGTGGTAGAAAGGTTTGGCCTCAAAAAGGTACAGGTCATGCAAGACAAGGTGATAGAAAGGCCACTCACTGGGTAGGTGGAGGTAGACCTTTTGGGCCAAAACCTCGCGATTATTCATATAAGATTCCTAAGAAGATGAGAAGGCTTGCAATAAGATCTGCATTATCTACTAAGCTTAAGGAAAATAGCCTTTATATTTTGGATAAAATTGAATTATCGCAACCTAAAACAAAAGAGTTGATAAATATATTGAATAATTTTGGATTAAAAGAAGCAAAAGTCCTTATAGGTATTCCTCAAAAAGACGAAACATTAAAAAGGGCTGCTATGAATTTAGAGAATGTAAAAACAATGGTGGCATCTTGTCTTAATGTTTATGATTTATTAAAATATGATTATTTGGTATTGACTGTTGATGCTATACCTGTAATAGAGGAGGCATTTTTAAAATGAGAGATCCATACAATGTTATTATAAAGCCTGTTCTTACAGAAAAAAGCTTAAATTTGGCTAAAGAAGGTAAGTATGTTTTTGAAGTGGCCAAGGATACAAATAAAATAGAAGTTGGAAAAGCAGTTGAAGAAATTTTTAAAGTAAAGGTTAAAAAAGTGGCTATAATAAACGAAAAGCCAAAAAGACGTAGATTAGGTCTTTCTCAAGGATTTACTTCAGCAAGAAAGAAAGCCATAGTAACTTTAGAGCCAGGTTATAAAATAGAGCTTATTAGTGGAGTATAGGAGGTAGAAAAGAATGGGACTTAAGAAATTTAAACCTATTACGCCTGGATTAAGACATTTAATATTACCTGATTTTTCAGAGATTACTAAAGAAGAGCCTGAAAAATCTTTACTAAAACCACTTAAGAAAAGTGGTGGAAGGAATAATTTTGGCCATGTTACTACGAGATTCAGAGGTGGTGGACATAAGAGACTTTATAGAATTATTGATTTCAGGAGAGACAAAGATGGAATACCAGCTAAGGTTGCAAGTATAGAGTATGATCCAAACAGAACTGCACGAATAGCGTTACTGCATTATGCTGATGGAGAGAAAAGATATATTATAGCTCCAGAAGGTTTGAAAGTTGGCGATATTATCATGTCTGGTGAAAACGTTGATATTAAAGTAGGAAATAATCTTCCTTTAAAGAATATTCCTGACGGAACATTAATTCATAATTTGGAGTTATATCCTGGAAGAGGCGGTCAACTTGTAAGAGCTGCTGGAACAGCTGCTCAAATCTTAGGTAAAGAAGGAAAATGGGCATATGTAAGGCTCCCATCGGGTGAAATTAGATTATTTGATTTAAACTGTAGAGCAACTATTGGTCAAGTAAGTAACGTGGATAATCAGAACATATCCTTAGGAAAAGCTGGAAGAAGTAGATGGCTTGGTAGAAGACCTCATGTGAGAGGTTCTGCTATGAATGCTGTAGATCATCCTCACGGTGGCGGTGAGGGTAAGGCACCTATAGGTCATCCAGGACCTCTTACTCCTTGGGGTAAACCAACTCTTGGATACAAGACAAGGAAAAAGAGAAAGCCTTCTGATCGTTTCATAATTCAAAGAGCAAATGACAAAAAAGAAATGAAGTAAAGGGGAGGAGCTCATGGGTCGTTCATTAAAAAAGGGTCCATATGTAGATCCAAAACTTCTTAAAAAGATAAGAGAGTTAAATGAGAAAGGTGAAAAAAGAATAATTAAGACTTGGTCAAGAAGATCTGTTATTGTTCCAGAAATGGTAGGACATACTATTGCTGTATATAATGGAAGAAAGCATATTCCAGTGTATATTACAGAGAATATGATAGGGCACAGATTAGGAGAATTTGCTCCTACAAGAACATTTACAGGTCACAGAATACCTACTGCTCGTATTACAGCGATTAAGTAGGGAGGTTGAATTTAGATGATTGAAGTAAAAGCTGAAAGCAAATATATTAGAATATCTCCTTACAAGGCAAGAAGGGTTATTGATCTTGTAAGGGGTAAAATGGTTAGTGAGGCTGAGGCTATTTTGGAAAACCTTCCTCATAAAGCTGCACATTTTATATTAAAATGCTTAAGATCTGCCAAAGCAAATGCTGAACATAATTATGGACTTAGAGCTGAAAGATTATATGTATCAAAGGCTTTTGTGAATGAAGGTCCACGTTGGAAGAGGCTAAATCCACGTGCAAGAGGAAGGGCAGATATTATACAAATTAGAAATAGTCATATAGTAATTTATTTGAAAGAGAAGGAGGAAGAATAACATGGGGCAGAAGACACACCCTTATGGTTTTAGATTAGGTATAACAAAAGATTGGAAAAGCCATTGGTATGCAGAAAAATCTGATTATTCCTCCTTAATACATGAAGATTGGGCTATAAGAAATTATATTAAAAAGAACTATTATCAAGCAGGAATATCACGTGTAGAGATTGAAAGAAAAGCTATAAATAGGGTTGATATAACAATTCATACTGCAAGGCCTGGTGTACTCATTGGAAGAGGTGGAAGTGAAATTGAAAACATAAGGAAAAATCTTGTTAAATTAACTAGTAAAAATGTATTTGTTAATGTGGTAGAAGTGAAAAACCCAGAACTTGATGCTCAACTTGTAGCTGAGAATATAGCTATGCAAATAGAAAAAAGAATAAGTTACAAGAGAGCAATGAAACAAGCAATAAATAGAGCTTTAAGAGCTGGAGCAAAGGGCATAAAAGTAATGTGTAGTGGAAGACTTAATGGTGCAGAAATTGCAAGGTCAGAGTGGTTTAGAGAAGGGCGTATTCCTTTACAGACTTTAACTGCTGATATTGATTATGGTTTTGCAGAAGCCTTTACTATATCAGGAGTAATTGGAGTAAAAGTTTGGATATATAAGGGAGATATTCCTGAACTTCATAAAGAACCAATTCAAGAGTTACCAGAAAAAGCTACACCTCAAAAAGTTATTGATGAAGATATGTATGAGAAAGATGAGGTGAATTATGATGTTGATGCCTAAGAGAGTTAAACATAGAAAACAACATCGTGGAAGATTAAAGGGAGTAGCTACACGTGGTAATAGAGTAGTATTTGGTGATTATGGTATACAAGCTTTGGCTCCAGCATGGATAACAAGTGAGCAAATAGAGGCTGTAAGAAGAACTCTCACAAGACATGCTGGAAAAAATGGAAGAATATGGATTAGGATTTTTCCAGACAAACCTGTAACAGCAAGACCTGCAGAAAGTAGAATGGGTGGGGGTAAAGGTGATGTAAAAGGATGGGTTGCAGTGGTAAAACCAGGTAATATACTTTTTGAAATTGGAGGAATTCCTAAGGAGGAAGCCATGGAAGCAGTAAGAATAGCTGGTAGTAAATTACCTATTAAGACAAGATTTGTAACAAGAGAAATGGGTGGTGATTAATATATGGGGAGAAGAGCTATGGAGTTAAGAGAAAAAACAAATGAAGAGTTGATGGAAGAATTAAAAAAATTGAGATCAGAGCTTTTTAATCTCCGAGTACAACAAACAACAGGTGGGTTAACTAATCCTCATAGATTGAAGGAAATAAGAAAAGATATTGCGCGAATTCTTACTATTTTGAGAGAACGTGAACTTAAAAAATCTTAATTTAAGGAGAGAGATTCAATGAGTGGCAAAAGAAAAGAAATGATAGGAAGAGTTGTAAGTACAAAAATGCAAAAGACCATTGTTGTTTTAGTAGAACAGACTTATACTCATCCATTATATAAGAAAACAGTAACAAGAAGGAAAAAATATAAGGCTCACGATGAGCTTCAAGAAGCCCATGAGGGTGATATTGTATTAATTAGAGAAACAAGACCATTATCAAAAGAAAAAAGATGGAAATTAGTAAAAATATTGAAAAAAGCAGAGTTAATACCTACCTTATCTGAGGAAAACGTAGAAGAAAATATTACTAGTAACAGTATAAGGGAAGGTGATTTAAATGATAATGCCTCAAACTAGATTGGTAGTAGCAGATAATAGTGGCGCTAAAGAGATAATGTGCTTCAGAATCTTAGGAAAAAAGAGAGTGGCACAGGTTGGAGATATTATAGTAGCTAGTGTTAAGGATGCTGTTCCAAGAGCTAATATCAAGAAGGGTGATGTAGTATATGCTGTAGTTATTAGGACAAGAAGAACTATAAGAAGAAAAGATGGATCTTATGTAAGATTTGATGATAATGCAGCAGTAATAGTTGATAAGGATGGTAATCCAAAAGGAACAAGAGTGTTTGGACCTGTAGCTAGAGAATTAAGAGAAAAGAATTTTATGAAAATTATCTCTTTGGCAACAGAAGTCATATAGAGGTGAAGAGAAATGGATATTAAAAAGGGTGATTTAGTTCTTGTAATATCAGGAAAAGATAAAGGAAAAAGAGGAAAGGTTATCTCTGTTCTTCCTGCTGAAGAGAAGGTAGTTGTAGAAGGAGTTAATATTGTAAAAAGGCATGTACGTCCTTCAGCTAAAATGAGACAGGGTGGAATAGTTGAGAAACCAGCACCATTATATAGGTGTAAAGTGATGCTTATATGTCCTCGCTGTAACCAACCTACGAGGATAAAGCATACATTTTTAGAAGACGGAAAGAAAGTAAGAGTTTGCTCTAAATGTAAAGAGATTATTGATCGTGTTTAATAAGGGAGGAAGGTAATAATGGAAGTTTTAAAACAAAAATATATTCAAGAAGTAATTCCTGCAATGATGAAGAAGTTTGGATATAAGAATCCAATGGCTGTACCTAAAATTGAAAAGATTGTAGTAAATATTGGAGTAAGTGAAGCAGTACAAAATCCAGGTGCAATTGAGGCTGCAGCCCGTGATCTCAGTATCATTACAGGGCAAAAACCTATAGTAAGAAAAGCCCGTAAATCTATTGCAAACTTTCACTTAAGAAAAGGTGTACCTATAGGATTAAAGGTAACTTTAAGAGGAGAAAGAATGTATGCTTTTTTATACAAATTGATAAATCTTGCTTTACCAAGAGTAAGAGATTTTTCAGGTGTTTCACCTAATTCTTTTGATGGTAGAGGTAATTACTCTTTAGGTCTTAAAGAACAATTAGTTTTTCCTGAAATTGAATATGACAAGATAGATAGAATAAGAGGGATGGATATTACTATTGTGACAACAGCTGAAACAGATGAAGAAGCTAAAGAGCTTCTTTCTCTTCTTGGAATGCCATTTAAAAAATAATTTGAAAAGCGAGGGAGGAAATTGTGGCTAAGAAATCACAAATTGTAAAATGGCTTAAACCTAAGAAATATAAGGTAAGAGAATATAATAGGTGTAGAATATGTGGAAGACCAAGAGGATATATAAGAAAATTTGGGCTTTGCCGTTTATGTTTTAGGGAATTGGCTTTAAAAGGCGAATTACCAGGTGTTAGGAAAGCAAGTTGGTAAGGAGGGTTGCTATGAACGTAACAGATCCTATTGCTGATATGTTAGTTAGAATTAAAAATGCTAATATGAGGCGACATCCTACTGTTGATATTCCTTATTCAAAAATTAAGGAAAAGCTTGCAGAAATTTTGCTTAAGGAAGGATATATAGCAAAATATGAGATAATAGGAGAGATTCCTCAAAAATATATTAGGATTTATCTAAAATATAAGGGAAAAACTCCTGTAATTCAAGAATTGAAAAGAGTAAGCAAGCCTGGTAGGAGATATTATGTTAAAAGAGAAGAAATTCCAAGAGTTCTTGGGGGTTTAGGAATTGCTATTTTATCTACCTCTAAAGGAATTATGACAGACAAAGAAGCAAGACTTTTAGGGGTCGGTGGAGAGCTTATTTGTATGGTATGGTAGAAAAGGAGGAATAAAATATGTCACGAATAGGAAGAAAACCTATACCAATACCACAAAATGTACAAGTAGAAATAAGTGATGGAAATTTTGTAAAGGTAAAAGGTCCTTTAGGAGAGCTGGAAAGGACTTTTCATCCTCTTGTATCTGTAAAGAAAGTAGATGGGCAAATAGTAGTAGAGAGAGCTAATGACGAAAAATTTACTAAAGCTTTACATGGTTTAACAAGAGCTTTAATAAATAATATGGTATTAGGAGTAACACAAGGATTTGAGAAAAGATTAGAATTGCAAGGAACAGGATATAGAGCAAGGGTACAAGGTAATAAACTTGTATTAGAATTGGGTTTTTCTCATCCCGTAGAGCTTGATATTCCTACAGGGCTTACAGTAACAGTACAGGATAATACTAAAATAAGTGTTAAGGGTATTGATAAAGAATTGGTAGGACAGTTTTCAGCTATAATTAGAAGGATTAGGCCTGCAGACCCATATAAAGGAAAAGGTGTAAGATACGAAGGCGAAAAGATTAGACAAAAAGCTGGTAAGGCTGGTAAGAAGTAGGAGGTTTGACATTATGATTATAAAAAGATCAAGAAAGGAACTTAGAAAAGTAAGGCATTTGAGAATAAGAAAGAAGATATATGGAACTCCTGAAAGACCAAGATTAGCTGTTTTTAAAAGCTTGAGATATATATATGCTCAAATAATTGATGATACGAAAGGTCATACCTTAGTATCTGCTTCTTCCTTAGAAAAAGAATTAAGATCACAGCTAAAATCTACTAAGAATATGGAAGCTGCAAAGTTAGTAGGTGAAGTGATAGCAAAAAGAGCTTTAGAAAAAGGAATTAAAAAAGTAGTTTTTGATAGAGGTGGATTTTTGTATCATGGTAAAGTCAAAGCTCTTGCTGATAGTGCAAGGGCAGCTGGCCTTGAATTTTAAAAAAGGAGGGAACTTCTTTGAAAGAGTTAGAACCTGTCTTTAAAGAAAGAGTTATAGAGATAAGAAGAGTAGCTAAAGTAGTTGCTGGTGGTAAAAATTTGCGTTTTAGAGCTTTAGTTGTAGTAGGTGATGAGCAGGGTACTGTTGGAGTAGGTATAGCAAAAGCTGCTGAAGTTCCAGATGCTATTAGAAAAGCTGTAAGAAAAGCTAAGAAGAACGCAGTGAAAATATCAATAAGCAAAGGTACAATTCCTCATGAAGTATATGGAAAATTAGGAGCATCTAAGATCCTTTTAAAGCCTGCTGCTCCTGGTACAGGTGTTATAGCTGGCGGAGCTGCAAGAGCTGTTTTAGAGCTTGCAGGTATAAAAAATGTTTTAGCTAAGGCTTTGGGTTCTACTACAGCCATAAACCTTGCTCAAGCTACATTTGAGGCTCTTAAAAAATTGAGATCTATTCCTGAAGTGGCTGAAATGAGAGATAAAAAGATAAGAGAGATAATAGATGTAAAACCTAAAGAAGAGAATACCCAAAATAGGGAGGGAGAAAATTGAAATTATTTGAATTAAAGCCTAAATTAGGATCTCGAAAAAGACCTAAAAGATGGGGATGTGGATATGCTGCCTCTGGTAAATATGCAGGTAGAGGTATGAGTGGTCAGAACGCAAGGACAGGAGATGGAGTACGTCCTGGTTTTGAGGGTGGTCAAACTCCATTAACTAGAAGATTACCAAAAATGGATGGTATTCCAAATCCTCCCCGTAGAAAATTTACTGTTGTGAATCTTTCAGTTTTAGAAGAAAAGTTTAATGCAAATGATGTAGTTGATCCCAATATACTTTTGGAGAAAAAAGTAATAAAGGAAATTGGATATGGTATAAAAATTCTTGGTGATGGCGAATTAACTAAACCTCTTATTGTAAAAGCTCATGCCTTTAGCGAAAAAGCCCGACAGAAGATAGAAAGTGTGGGCGGAAAAGCTGAGGTGATTGAATAGTGTTTGATACTTTAGTTAGAGCTTTTAGAATACCAGATTTAAGGAAAAAGATTCTTTTTACTCTTTTTATTTTTGCTGTGTATAGATTAGGCGCTCATATACCTGTACCCGGAGTAGATAGAGTTGCTCTGTCAAATCTTTTTAAAAGCCAAGGAGCTTTAGGATTTTTAGATTTATTTACAGGAGGAGCACTATCAAGATTTTCTATATTTTCTATGGGTATTATACCTTTTATTAATGCTTCCATTATGATGGAGCTTTTAACTGCTGTATTTCCATCATTGGCTGAGTTGAAGAAGGAAGAAGATGGAAGGAAAAAGCTTACAAGATATGCAAGGAATCTTTCAGTTTTATTAGCAGCTATCGAAGCTTTGGGATTAACTATTTTTATGCATAATTATAAAGTGATTCCAAGTCTTACTCCATTATATGTAATAAGTAGCGTAATTACATTAACAGCTGGAAGTACTTTTATAATGTGGCTTGGTGAGCAGATCTCTCAATATGGAATAGGAAATGGTGTGTCCTTGCTCATATTAACATCAATAGTTGCAAGGTTCCCAACTGATTTAGCAAGAACTTTTGCTTTGTTAAGCAGGGGTGAAATTGGAATCTTAAATGTAATTGCCTTTTTTGCTCTTTTGATATTGATTATTATAGGTGTGGTTTGGGAAGAGAGCGCAGAGAGAAGGATTCCTGTACAATATTCTCGTAGAATTGTAGGTAGAAGGGTTTATGGAGGACAAAACACTTATCTTCCTTTAAAATTGAATCAAGCTGGTGTGATACCAATAATTTTTGCAATTACAATTCTTATGGTCCCACAAAGTTTTATTCCATTTGTAAAAATTGGTTGGCTGAAAAGTATTTTGAATATTTTTTCTCCAAGTTCAATTTTCTACCCTGTTATTTATTTTTTACTTGTTCTTGGATTTACTTACTTTTACTCATCCATAGTTTTTGATCCAGCAGATTTAGCGGAGAATTTTAAGAAGTATGGAGGATTTATTCCAGGGGTAAGACCAGGAAAACCTACAGAAGAGTATTTATCGAAAACTTTAAATAGATTAAACTTTTTTGGTGGTGTATTCTTAGGATTGATTGCTTTATTACCTACTTTTATTGAAAGAATTACTGGTGTTACAGAATTTCAACTTGGTGGAACAAGTATATTAATTATGGTTGGTGTGATATTAGAGACTATAAAGACTCTTGAAGCTCAAATGATAATGAAAAGTTATGAGGGGTTTTTGAAATGATGAAAGCAATTATATTTTTAGGGCCTCCAGGTGCTGGAAAAGGTACACATGCAAAAGAAATTAGTTCTATCTTAAATATCCCCCATATTTCTACAGGGGATATATTTAGGGATGCTATTAAGAATCAAACTGAACTTGGAATGAAAGTTAAGGAATTTCTTGATTCTGGTAAATTAGTACCTGATGAGCTTGTTTGGGAAGTAGTAAAAGATCGTTTAAATGCTGAAGATTGTAAAAATGGTTTTATATTAGATGGTTTTCCCAGGACTATTTTGCAGGCAGAATTATTAGATAAATATTTAAAAGAAAAGAATGCAGATTTGAAAGTTATATATTTGGATGCAAGTGATGATTTAGTAATAAAAAGACTTTCATCAAGAAGGGTTTGCAAAAATTGTGGAGCAATATACAATTTAATTTCTATGCCCCCCAAAAAGGAAGGAATATGTGATATTTGTGGGGGAGAATTATATCAAAGAAGTGATGACTATCCCGATGTTATAAAGAAAAGATTAGAAACTTATTATAAAGAGACCCAACCTCTCATTGATTATTATAAAAATAGAGGTGTAATGTATAAAATAAGTGCTGAAAAAGATAGAGAAGAAGTTTTACAGGAGATATTAAAGGTGGTAAAAGATGGCAATTGAGTTAAAAGCTAAAGATGAAATAGCAATTATGAGAGAGGGAGGAAGAATACTGTCAAAAATTTTTAATGAAATAGAAAAGGTCTTAAAAAGTGGAATGACGACTTATGATTTGGCAAGAGAAGCAGAAGAATTTATGAGTAAATATAATGTAAAACCAGCTTTTAAAGGTTACAGGGGTTATCCTGAGGTAATATGTGTTTCAATAAATGAAGAGATAGTACATGGAATCCCTAGTACAAAAAAAATAATAAAAGATGGAGATATTGTAAGTGTAGATATTGGTATAGAATATAAAGGATTCTTTTTAGATGCAGCAAAAACATATGCTATAGGAGATGTTTCTCCTTTAGCTCTAAAGCTTATAAGAGTTACCGAAGAGGCTCTTTGGCGTGGAATAGATAAAGCTAAAGTTGGTGCAAGACTTTCAGATATATCATGGGCAATTCAAGAATATGTTGAAAAGAATGGATTTAATGTTATACGAGATTTTGTTGGACATGGTATTGGAAGAAAATTACACGAGCCACCAAATGTTCTTAATTATGGACCTCCAGGTATGGGACCTGTATTACAAGAAGGATTAGTTATTGCTATAGAACCAATGGTTGTTACAGGAAGTTATGAGGTCAAAATTTTGAATAATGGTTGGACTGCTGTTACAGTAGATGGTGGGCTTTCTGCTCATTTTGAACATACAGTAGCAATTACTGAAAATGGTCCTCAGGTATTGACTATAGATTAGGGAGGGCCTATGACAAAAAAGGATAGAGAAGTTATTGTAGTTGAAGGAACTGTAAAAGAGGCATTGCCAAATGCTACATTTAAGGTACAATTAGATAATGGTCTTGAAATTATGGCTTATATATCTGGAAAAATGAGGATGAATTTTATAAGAGTAATGCCGGGTGATCGGGTAAAAGTAGAACTTTCAATATATGATCTTACTAAAGGAAGAATAACATATAGATTCGTAAATAAGGAGGGTAACAAGGATGAAGGTTAGAGCTTCAGTGAAGAAAATATGTGAAAAATGTAAGATTGTAAGAAGAGGCGGAAGAGTTTTTGTTATCTGTGAAAATCCAAGACATAAACAGAAGCAAGGATAGGAGGTGTTTTATTTAAAATGGCACGTATTGCAGGAGTAGATTTACCAAACAATAAAAAAATAGAGATTGCTCTAACATATATATATGGAATAGGAAGAACCACAAGCAAAAAGATTTTACAAGCTACTGGTGTTGATCCCAATAAAAGAGTAAAGGATTTAACTGAAGAAGAAATAAGCAAATTAAGGGAAGAGATTGAAAATAATTATAAAGTAGAAGGTGATTTAAGACAAGAGGTAGCCTCTAATATAAGGCGTTTAATAGAAATAGGATGTTATCGTGGTATTAGACACAAGAGAGGATTACCTGTAAGAGGACAAAGAACTCGTTGTAATGCACGTACAAGAAAGGGTCCAAGAAAGACTGTGGGCGCTAAGAGAAAGGAAAAATAATTTTTAGCTTTTAAATAAAACTGATAAAATTTGTATAAACAGGAGGGAAACTAAATAAATGGCTAAAAAGAAGAGAACAAGAGGTCCTCGTAAAGAGAAGAGAATTGTTCCTGTAGGAGTTGCGCATATAAACTCAACATTTAATAATACAATAGTTACCATCACAGATCCTGATGGAAATGTTCTTACTTGGGGAAGTGGTGGTACAGCTGGTTTTAAAGGTACAAAGAAGGGTACTCCTTTCGCTGCTCAACTTGCTGCTGAGATGGCAGCTAAGAAGGCTATTTCAGAATATGGAATGAAAAAAGTAGATGTGTTAGTTAAAGGTCCAGGGCCTGGGCGAGAGACCGCTATAAGAGCATTGCAGGCTGCAGGGCTTGAAATCTCACTTATAAAGGATGTTACACCAATACCTCATAACGGGTGTCGTCCACCCCGTAGAAGAAGAGTGTAAAATTTAAGGGAGGAGAGAAAATGGCAAGATATACAGGACCAGATTGTCGTTTGTGTAGAAGAGAAGGAATGAAATTATTTTTGAAGGGTACAAAATGTTTTTCTGAGAAATGTCCCTTTGACAGGAGACCTTTTGCTCCAGGACAGCATGGCAGAGCTCAGAGAAAACTAACAGAATATGGATTGAGATTAAGAGAAAAACAAAGAGCTAAAAGGATATATGGTGTATTAGAGAGGCAATTTAGAAGATATTTTGAAAAGGCTTCTAAGGGAAGAGGAGTTACAGGTGAACGTCTCTTGCAATTATTAGAAACAAGACTTGATAATGTGGTTTACAGGCTTGGATGGGCTCTTTCTCGTGATCAGGCAAGACAAATTGTTTCTCATGGAAAGATTGCTGTTAATGGAAGAAGAGTAAATATACCATCTTTTAATGTAAAACCAGGAGATGTAATAGAGCTTTTAGATAAAGATTTACTTCCAGTTCAAGAAGCTGTCTCTGTATTGGGTGGTAGATCTGTTCCTGCCTGGTTAGAATTAGATAGGGAGAACTTTAAAGGTAGAGTATTGAGACTTCCTGCCAGAAATGAGATAGATACACCAGTACAAGAACAACTTATAGTAGAGTTCTACTCCAGATAGTTTTTTGTGGCAGGAAAAGGGAGGTAGATAATTTGCTAATAGATGAGAATGTAAGAGTTATTATTGAAAAGAAAACTGATGATTATGGTCGTTTTATAGTAGAGCCATTAGAAAGAGGATATGGTTGGACTATTGGTAACGCTTTGAGAAGAATACTTTTATCATCTATAGAGGGTGCAGCAGTAGTTTCTGTAAAAATTGAAGGAGTAAAGCATGAGTTAGAAGTACTTCCAGGGCTTAAAGAAGAGATTCTTGAAGTATTAATGAATTTGAAAAAGATGGTAGTAAAGATAGAGGATAGCAATTCTCATATACTTCATCTGGATGTTATGGGTCCAAGAGTGGTAAAGGCAGGAGATTTTGTAGTGCCTGCTAATGTTAAAATAATAAATCCAGATCTGCAAATTGCAACCTTAGTGGATGAAGTACCATTTAGAATGGAAGTAGAAGTTAAAAAAGGAAAAGGTTATGTTACTGCTGAAGAAAATAAAGAGCCTAATCAACCTATTGGAGTTTTAGTTTTAGATTCTATTTTTTCTCCTGTAAAGAAAGTTGGTTATGAGGTAGAAAAGACAAGGGTAGGGAGAAGGACAGATTTGGATAGGCTTGTTTTAGATATATGGACCAATGGATCTATAACACCAGAAGAAGCTTTTAGAGAAGCATCGAGAATTCTTATGGAATACTTTAAACTTTTAGCAGAGAAAGACTTCCAAATTTCTTATGAAGAGGTAACCGAAGAAATTACAACTTTGGAAGAAGAGAGTAAGAAAGGATTAACTCTTGAGGATTTAGGTCTTTCAACTCGCGCTTATAATTCCTTAAGACATGCTGGTATACATACTATTGAGGATTTACTTACAAAAACAAGAGAGGATCTAATGAAAATTAAAAACTTTGGCTTAAAGTCTCTCCAAGAATTGGAGGAGAAACTTAGAGAAAGAGGATTAAGTTTAAGGGATAGTGAAAATCCTGATCTAGAGAAAGGAGAGGACTTAGAATGAGACATCGAAAGGCATACAGAAAATTAAGTAAGCCAACACCTCAAAGAAAGGCCCTCTTTAAAGCCCTTTTAATTTCTTTATTTAAAAATGGAAAGATAGTTACGACTTTGCCAAGAGCAAAAGAGGTAAGTAGATTAGCTGAGAAACTTCTTAATATAGCAAAGGATGATTCTGTTCATCATAGAAGGTTAGTTTATGCATGGCTACAAGATAGAGAACTTGTGAGGAAAGTTTTTGTAGAGATAGCCCCAAAATATAAAGATAGAAATGGTGGATATACAAGAGTTTTAAAAGCTGGTTTTAGAAGAGGGGATGCAGCAGAAGAGGCAGTAATTGAACTTGTATAATGATTCAATTGAGAAATGTTTCTTACGTATATCATGAAGGTACAACTCAGGAGAAGGTAGCTCTAAAAGATGTGAATATAGAGATACCTTCTCCTTCTTTTTTAGCTATAATTGGGGCTAATGGTTCAGGTAAATCAACTTTTGCAAGACTTTTGAATGGTCTTCTTATTCCTACTCATGGTGATGTGATAGTTGATGGTTTAAATTCTAAGGATTTTGAAAATTTGTGGGAAATAAGAAAAAAGGTAGGATTAGTTTTTCAAAACCCTGATAATCAAATAATAGGAATGACTGTTGAGGAGGATGTAGCTTTTGGTTGCGAAAATCTTGGTTTGCCTCCCAAAGAGATTGAAGAAAGAATTGATTTTGCTCTAAAATCTGTTGGGATGGAAGAATATAGAAAATATCCTCCTCATCTACTTTCTGGAGGACAAAAACAAAGAATAGCAATAGCTGGAATATTGGCTATGTTACCTAAATATATAGTTTTAGACGAACCTACAACTATGTTAGATCCAAAAGGTAGAAAGGAGATAATGGGAGTAGTCAAAAAATTATATAAAGAAGAAAAAACCTCTATTATACTTATTACTCATCATATGGAAGAGGTTGTATGGGCAGATAGAATAGCAGTTTTTAATAAAGGAGAAATAGTTTTAGAGGGTTCCCCAAAGGAGATATTTATGAAGGATGAAAAATTAGAAGAATGGGGACTTTCTGTACCATTAGTTACAAAGCTTTCTAAATGTTTAGTCGAAAGAGGTTTTAAAATACCTCATCCCATTCTTACCATTGAGGAACTTTCTACATGGCTTTGATAAGTCTTAAAAATGTCCAATATATATATATGGAAAAGACTCCCTTAGAACGAGAAGCAATAAAAGATATTTCTTTAGATATAGGGAAAGGAGAAAGTATAGGAATAATAGGAAAAACAGGATCTGGTAAATCTACTTTGATTCAGCTGATTTCAGGTCTTCTTTATCCTACCCAAGGAGAAATATTTATAAAGGATAGAGATATTAAAAAATGGAATTCTAAAGAACTTTGTAAAATTATTGGAATAGTTTTTCAATATCCAGAATATCAGTTTTTTGCTGAGACAGTTTTTGAAGAAGTAGCATTTGGCCCAAGAAATGTAGGTATACCAGATGAAGAGTTAGAAAATTGTGTAAGAGAAGCTCTTACTACTGTTGGATTGTCATATGAAGAGATTAAAGACAGATCTCCATTTAATCTATCTGGAGGAGAGAAACGAAGACTGGCTATTGCAAGTATTCTTGCTATGAATCCAGAGGTACTTATATTGGATGAGCCTACTGCAAACTTAGACCCTAAAGGTAAAGTTGAAATAATGAATTATATCAATAAGTGGGTACAAAGTAGAAATAAAACCTTAATATTAGTTTCTCATGATTTGGATGAGATTATAAGAACTGTTAAGAGAGTAATAGTTTTAAAAGAAGGGAAAATTATTTTTGATGGTCCTATTGAAAAATTGTTTTTAAATTATGAAAAGATAGAAGAGGCAGAGTTAGAACTTCCTGAAATTCTTAAACTAAGAAAGGTATTAGAAGATAAGGGATATCCTTTAGAAGGAGCCTTTACTGTACATGAAATTGTAGAGAGAATTGTGGCTTTTAAGGAGCATATTTCAATATGGAAGTCTTAAAGACGTTTCCATTAGGACAATACATTCCAGGGAATTCTTTACTTCATGGAATTAGTGCTAAAGCTAAGATTATTGTATCTTTTTGGTTAATAATTATTATTTTCTTACTTAAACTGAATTTTTATTCTTATTTACTTTTCTTTTTCTTAATTTTACTTGGAATTCTATTGTCTTCTTTACCAATAAATTATTTTGTTAGAAGCCTAAAGCCAGTTTATTTCTTGGTATTATTCACATTTATAATTCATTTTTTCTTTGGAGAGGAGGGTGGAAGGGTATATTTTAGATATGGAATTATCCATATTACTGACAATGGTATAAAAATGGCTTTATTTATGTCTTTAAGACTTATATACTTAGTATTGATAACTTCCTTGCTTACTCTTACGACTTCGGTATTAGAGTTAGCTCAGGCTATTGAGGATTTATTAAAACCTTTAAATTTTGTTAAATTTCCTGTACATGAATTTTCCATGATGATGACTATAGCAATAAGATTTGTTCCTACACTTTTAGAAGAAACAGATAAGATTATTAAAGCTCAAAAGGCAAGAGGAGCGGAATTTGGAAAGGGTAATTTAATATCTCAAGCTAAAAGTTTACTTCCTATAATTATTCCTTTGTTTATAAATGCCTTTAGAAGGGCAAATGAACTAGCTGAAGCTATGGAAGCTCGTTGCTATAGAGGAGCAAAAGGTAGGACAAGGTATAGAGTATCTCGGTGGACTATAAAGGATTTAGTGTTCTTAACTATCGGTATTTTATATCCAATCTTGTTGTTAGTATTTTTTTAGTTGATATGCCAAACTGGAAATTGGAGATATCTTATTCAGGAAAAGATTTTTATGGTTTTCAAAGATTAAAAGGTAGAAGAACGGTTCAAGGGGAGATAGAGAGAATATTGAGTTATTT
>JAPYWU010000171.1 GCA_028276205.1 Dictyoglomaceae bacterium
AAGCTTTAAGATATGAGTAATAAGGAGGTAAATACTATGAAGAGAATTATTGCTTTAATATTATTAGGTATATTACTGATAAGTTTTGCATATTCTCAAACCCAAACTCAACCCCAAAGAAGAAATTTCATGTCTCAAGAAGTTCAATATCTTATGAGATTAGTAAGGGATTTGAGGGAGCTTGATAAAGATAAGAAGGTATCCATTACAAAAAACCAAGCTCAAAAACTTATTCCTATCTTACAAGAGCTTCTTAAAACAAGTATGCTTTCCAAGAAGGATGCTGATAAATTTATATCAAGAATTGAAGGTGTTTTAACTGATGAGCAATTAACTTATCTTGATAAATTACAAATAGAAAGGCAAAAGAGATTTGAAGAAATGAGGCAAAAAATGCAACAAAATCCTCAAGGTTCACAAACAGGTCAAGGACAGATAAATCCTCAATGGAGAGGACCACAAAATATTTCTGAGAAAGAGAGACAAGAATTTCAAAAATTTATGGAAGCATGGAGTAAAGGACAACCGTTAAATCCTTTTTATCATTTAACTATGTATAAAAAACAGTTGAATGATTTGATAGACTATTTAAAGAAAAAATAAAAAAATTTGAGGAAGAGGGGGAGGTAAATATATGTATATACTTGCGTTAGATCAAGGAACTACAAGCTCAAGAGCTATAGTTTTTGATTCCTTAGGTAATATTGTAAGTGTTGCTCAAAAAGAGTTTCCTCAAATTTTTCCAAAACCAGGATGGGTGGAGCATAATCCTTGGGATATTTGGAATTCTCAAAAAGAAGTGATGTTAGAAGCTGTCTATAAATCTGGTATATCACCAAGGGAGATTACTGCTATAGGAGTTACAAATCAAAGAGAAACAACTATTGTATGGGACAAGGAAACAGGAGAACCTATATATAATGCAATTGTTTGGCAGTGTAGAAGAACTGCAAATTACTGTGAAGAATTAAAGAATGAAGGACTTTCTGAATTAATAAAGGAAAAAACGGGTCTTGTAATTGATGCTTACTTTTCAGGACCTAAGATTAAATGGATATTAGATAATGTGCCTAATGCAAGAAGAAAGGCTGAAGAAGGTAAACTCCTTTTTGGTACCGTAGATACATGGTTAATATGGAACCTTACAGGAGGAAAAGTACATGTTACTGATTACTCCAATGCTTCAAGAACTATGCTTTTTAACATAAAAACCTTAGATTGGGATGATGAACTCTTAGAAATAATGAATATTCCAAGAGTTATGATGCCTAAGGTTCTTCCTTCAAGTTATATATATGGGACGTGTAATATTTTGGATAATTTTGAGATCCCCATCTCCGGAGATGCAGGAGACCAACAAGCTGCTCTTTTTGGTCAATGTGGATTTGAAGAAGGTATAGTAAAAAATACATATGGTACTGGTTGCTTCATTCTACTTAATACAGGTAAAAATATTAAATATTCATCTCAAGGTCTTATTACTACTATAGCTTATGGTTTAGGAGATGAGATATATTATGCCTTAGAAGGTAGTGTTTTTATTGCAGGGGCAGTGATACAATGGCTTAGGGATAATTTAGGAATTATAAAAAATTCATCAGAAAGCGAAATTCTTGCAAAGAGTGTTGATGATAATGGAGGAGTATTTTTTGTACCTGCATTTGTAGGGCTTGGAGCTCCTCATTGGGATATGTTTGCTAGGGGATTAATTATAGGTATAACCCGTGGAACTAAAAAAGAACACATTGTAAGAGCAGCTTTGGAAGCCATAGCATATCAAACCCAAGATGTTTTAGAACTCATGAGTGATGAAACCGGTATAAAGATTAGAGAATTAAGGGTTGATGGTGGAGCTTCTGCTAATAATTTTCTTATGCAATTTCAATCTGATATTTCTAATATAAGAGTTATAAAACCCCTTGTTACTGAGACCACATCCTTAGGAGCAGCATTTTTGGCAGGCCTTGGTGTAGGTTTATGGAAAAGTACTGATGAACTTAAGCATTTATGGAGAGAAGAGAAGGTTTTTGAGCCCTGTCTCTCAGAAGAGAAAAGGAGAGAACTTTTAAAAAAATGGAAGGAAGCAGTTAGAAGAGCTAAAAATTGGGAATAAAAAATAGTGATATTCGTCATAAATTATGTAAAGAAATATTGGAAAAGGGGTGAGAATATGAAAAGACTAAAGTATGTAGTAGGAATTTTGATAATTTTTTCCCTTATTTCAAGTATTATTTTTGCTGCTCCAAATTATAAGGGTCCAATGCTTTATAAAGAAAGAATTATGATCTTAGACAGAAACAGATATACATATGAACGAGGGGTTCCTGTTTCTCAAGATCTACAAAATCTTTTAAGAGAAAGAAATAGAATTCAAGCTGAGATTCATTTACTTTTAAGAGAAGAAAAGATTGATTCTGAAAAACTACAACAAAAGATAAAAGAGCTAAAAAATTTGAACAATAAGATATATGAAGAATGGAAGAAAAATTTACTATCTTTCTTGGATAAAAATTTAAAGCTTAAAGAGGATCAGAAGGAAAAAGTTAAGGCTATCTTTGATAAATATCTTGATGCTTTAAAAGAATTGAGATTACAAATAAGAGAAAAAACTTTACAGGCAAGAGCTCTTGGAAATCAGGATAAAGAAAAATTAGATCAGTTGAAAAAAGAGATTAGTGATCTAAGAATAAAAGAGAAGAATATGGAGAAAGAAATGTGGAAAGAGATAAGTAATGTTTTAGATAAAGCGCAAGTGGCAAGATTAAGATACTTGTTAATGATATATAATAGAAAGGCTCCTAAATTTTAATCTGAAGGGAAGAATATTATGTATAAAGAGTTAGTTAGTGTAATTAAAGGAAAGAAAACTATATCTAATAATGAATTAAAGCCCTTTTCCTCCCTTTCTGGGGAGGAAAAGGGTAAGTTATCTGATCATGCTCTTCTTTCTTATATCAAAAGTGGAGATAGAGAGGCCTTCTCTATTCTTGTGAAAAGATACGAAAAGAAAATCTTAAATATTCTTTATCTCCAACTCGGAAATATCCCAGATTTAGAGGATCTTGTGCAAGAAGTATTTATAAAAGCTTTTAAAAATATTAATAGTTTTAGAGGAGAGTCAAAGTTTTCTACATGGCTCTATAGAATAGCAATTAATATTGCTTATGATTATAGAAGAAAAAATAAAGAAGTGTATTCCTTAGATAATTCAATAAATGAAGATGATGATAATACTTTTGAAAGTATAATAGCGGGAGATACAAAGGACCCATTAGATATAGTAGAGAAGGAAGATGTGAAAAGTAAAGTGCGTAGATTAATAATGGAGCTTCCTAAGGAATATCAAGAAGTATTAATACTTAGGGAATATGAAGGATTGTCATATGAGGAGATAGCTAGAATTTTAAATTGTCCTGTGGGTACCGTAGAATCAAGACTCTTTAGGGCAAGAAAGGAATTGAAAGAAAGGCTTTTAAAGGAAGATGGGAATTATGCAATGTAAAGAGGCTAAAAGATTGATATCATCATATATTGATGGTGAAATCTCTTCAGATAAAAGGAGAGATTTGGAAGGCCATCTTTTAATTTGTTCTGATTGTAGAAGAGAATTAGAAATGATGGAGAAAATAGTGAAATTAATCCATGA
>JAPYWU010000013.1 GCA_028276205.1 Dictyoglomaceae bacterium
AGTACAATATGAATAATAATGATAATAATAGATTATTGAACCAATTCTTTGTTGTCTTCTATAATAATAATTTAAATTTATACTACTACCCCAATTATCAGGGTCTTGAGAAATACCGAATATATTTTTTCTCTCTAAGGAGTAATGATAGTAATAAAAATTGGGAGGTTGAGGATTATATACTCTATTTCCTCCCCAGGTATAGGAATAATTTACTTGATCTATAATGTTATTATTACTATCTCTTAAAACTACACTACCAGAGGTATTAGGCAAAAGTGCTGTACCACCACCAAGCCCAGAATTTAAAGTTCTTATGTAAGTATAAGTTCCTGGAAGATTGTATGATGTATTAAGTGTTGAACCACTTCCACCAATTATTACATAACCATTAGGGGGTATATTCCATGACCCTGAGACAAGGGTATTAAATCTATTATTATTTATACTCCAATTTTGAATATTTATTGTCTGATTGGTAGGATTATATAATTCAATAAATTCCATGTTTCTTTCTCCTTTATTTGTACCATTTTTATCTATTGTAGAAGGATAATACATAATCTCTGTAATTATTAATCTTGGAAGTAGACAATACACGTAAACTTGTGAAGGACTTGTTGTAGAATAATTTAAATATGGACTATTTCTCCAATTTGATGGATCATTGGAAGGAGCGGATATGGATTTACGAAGTAATGAATAATAATTAGTTCCAGATGGATAGCCACCCCAAGTGTAAGAATAATTCACTTGATCAATTATATTTTGTCTATCATCCTCTAAAATAATAGATCCTTTATCATCTGGTATTTCAGAATTTCCTCTATAAAGTCCTCTTTGTTGTGTTTTTAAATATAAATAAGAGGAAGGAAGATTGTAAAAGTTGGATAAATTCGAATTACTTCCCCCAATAATTGCATAATTATTTGGTGGTAATGAGAAGCTATTTGATGGGCTATTAGTTATTAATGTGGCTTGATTAATTCTCCAACCATATAAATTTAATGTATAAGTAGTTCCATTATATATAACAATGAATTCCATATCCCGCTCATCCTGAATATTTCCACTTTTATCATACCTGGCAGGATAATACATAATCTCAGTAATATATACACCTGAAACTTGACTTTGAACCTGTGCTCTTAAAGATACTAAAGTCACATATTTTTCATTGTTATCCATGACAAGAGTAATAGACAATGTCCTTATAGTAGATGTTAATATGGTATAGGTACCGTTAAAATCATAACCAATAAATCTTAATTCTTTTATAGGACCTGCCTGAATATCTCCATCAACTGTAAAATAATATTTACCATTATATAATGTGTAGGAGAAACTTCTTGTATCCCCCGTACAAAGCTGAACGGTGAGTCTACCAAGAGTATCAGTGGCAGAACTTATATCTAATACTTGAGAGCCTTGCCTTATTTCTCTTGTTAATCTATCAAGAATTATTTGAGCATTTGAAAATATTTCTTGAGACTCTTGTTTTCTTGCAAAAAGATCTATGGTCCCTATAAGGATATTAGCAAGAAGAAGAGCAATCATTCCTAATATTAAAACCCCTATGATTACCTCAATTATGGTTAAGCCCTTCTTCATATTATCTTCTCCTTGAAATTAAACTAATAAGAATTGCCTTACCCTCAAAATCGTCTAATATATTGTTATTATTTATATCATTCCAAACTGTGATAGTAAATTGTCTTAGTGAATTTGTAATATCTGTAATAACCATTGTATAAATATAGCTTGTATACCCAATACTTGCAAAATTTCCAGAAACAGGAAAAGAAGCTGTCCAATTTGCTAAAATAGTTCTTTTATAATCTTCCATTACTCTTTCAGATAATTCCAAACATGTACTTTCAATCTTTTCCAGATCATCCTCATTTAGAATATGATATAACCCAACTCCAAAGGATGCCATAAATATACCTATAAGAAGTATTGATATTAAAACTTCTAAGAAGGTGAATCCCTTTTTCATGGACCTTGTACCTCAATAAAACCTAAGGAGTTTATCTTTATAGTAGAAGTATAATTATCAATCGTTAATGTTAAAATAGCATATGTTTCTGTATCATCAGCAGTTAAATAGCCGTCTCTATCAAAGGAAAATAAAGTAGCAGTTGTATTTACTGAAATCTTATTAAATGATCTTGTTACTATCTTTCCTTTATCATCAAGGAAGGTATAGGAAGTGTATGCTGAAGGAGAGATTGTTAATGCCCAAACAGTCTTATTTATTATTGCCCTTTGTCTTATATATCTTATATCCTGAGTAAATTGATTTATAGTATTTTGTAATAATATTTTAGAGTCTGGTTTACTTAATACGGATGTATAGGCAACCCATAAAAGGATCCCTAAAATAGATATTACAACTATAACCTCTAAGAATGAGAACCCCTTTTTCATATTTTTATTTTATCAAATATTTAAAAGTTTTTACAAGAAATATTAAAAACTTACCTTTCCATTTTTAAAAAATCTTATAACTCTTTTTGAAAGAAAGGTGGAAAGAGATATTTCTCCTTCTGGATAAATATTGCCATTTTCAAAATAAAAAGTATAAGTCCCAGTTGGACTATCTGCTTTTATTCCTGATGGTATAAGGTGAGGAGAGAGATAAGTTTTTTTAGTTTTTTCTCCATACATCCAATAAAATTGAATAGAATTTGTCTTAGGAGAATAGTAAAAATTATAGACTATTTTTTCATTTTTTAGAACTGAAAGCTGTAGAGCATAATTTGCATTTATAATAATCTCATGGGAAATGATATAAGCTTGAACTCTAAGCCACACAAATATATTAAAAAGCATATATAAAAGGATTAATAGAACACTTATAAGGAAAGTATATAATAATGGTCTCTCAATTTTTTTAAGAATATCTATAATTTTATTCATCAATTAATAAAAAGCCCCGAAGGCAAGCTTCGGGGCGAAAATATTACTCGTTACATTATGGAGCAGTATAAGTTAAAGTATAGGATTTAGGAACAGTTTCATTATCTACTACATAATACAGCCATTCTGGATGATCTACCCAATCATTTCCTGGATTTGTACCTGTATATGAGTATTCCATATTATTATATGGACAGATAGGTGTTTCAGAAAAATATGTAGTGCTTTTTAGAAAATCATTAAAGTTTAAATATGATCCTGAGCTAGTTGTTGATGTATATGGATACCTATTATTCTTATTCCTGTAATATTCTAAACTTGTTCTTATTATGGCAATATTAGTTTTTTGTGCATTTCTCTTTGCATCTGCTACTGCATCAAAATATCTTGGTAATGCAATAGCTACCAGGATTCCAAGAATGGCCACCACCACTAATAGTTCCAATAATGAAAAACCTTTACTTCCCTTCACTTAATTCACCTCCTTTCTTAAATTTAAAATTATTTTTCTTTATAAAATTATATCACAAGATACTTACTTAGCAAGTATTACTATCTTCTGAAAAGTCTAACCATATTAAACATAGGAAGATACATTGAAATAACTATAAAGAAAACCACAACCCCTAAGAATAAAGTTAAGGCTGGCTCTATAAGGGATGTTATTCTCTTTGTTCCAATCTCTATTTCCCTTTGAGAGAACCTACTATATTCTTCCAGCATAGAGTCTAATCTACCACTTCTCTCTCCTACTGCTATCATCTGTTTGAGAAGAGGAGTGAATACATTTTCATCGATAAGTTCAGATAGATTTCTACCCTCCAAAACTCCAGAAAGAATTTTTCTAAGATTTTCTGAAAAATATAGGTTCCCCATTACGTCTTCAAGGATTTCTAAGGATTGAGTTATTAATATTCCTCCTGTTATAAGTACATAAAAAGTACTGGAAAATCTGTTTAATAATACTTTTCTCCAGAGATCACCTATTTTGGGTATATTGAGTTTAAATTCATCCCACCATCTTTTTATTTTTTTATTTTTTAAACTTTGTTTCACTCCAATGATGATTGCAAAGGTCAAAATAAAGATAATTAAAAGATTATTCTTTACAAAGTTACCTAAGGATATGGTAATCCTTGTGGGAAGAGGAAGAGGTACATTAGTTCTACCATATATCCTTTGAAAAGTTGGTACTACAAAGGTTAGCATAAATATTACAACCAAAACTGCAGCTACCATAACTATTATAGGATATGTGGTGGCTGATTTTATCCTTTCCCTTAATTCATGTTGTTCATCAAAATATCTTGAAAGTCTCTCTAACATAATATCAAGACTTCCTGTAATCTCTCCTGTTCTCACTAAGCTTATAAATATCTTAGGAAAAACATTAGGATATTTAGAAAGAGCCTCTGATAGACTCAATCCTGAATCCACATTTTTTCTTACATCGTTAAGAATATCTCTAAAGTAAGGATTATTTGTTTGAGCTGATAGAGTAGTAAGACATTCTGTAAGGATAATTCCCGATCTTAAAAGGGTTGCAAATTGGGATGAAAATAATACAAGTTCTGGAAGGGTAACTTTCTTTTTATATGTTAAAGTTTTCCATAATGATGATTCTTTTTTTAAAGATACGACATATAATTTTCTTGATTTAAGAATTCTTCTTGCTTCTCTTTCATTACCTGCTTCAATTATACCCTTATATCTTCTTCCTTCAAGATCTCGTGCCACATATCTATAGGAGGGCAAATTAATCCTCCTCCCAAGCTATTACTCTACGTGCCTCCTCAATGGTAGTTATTCCTGATAGTACCTTTTCTCTTGCATTCATATGTAAGGTCTTCATTCCTTCTCTCAATGCCATATCCCTAATTTCATCAATAGAAGCTCTTTCATTTATTAATGTTCTTATGTTCTTAGTTATTTTTAATATCTCAAAAACTCCGGTTCTTCCAGAATATCCTGTATAATTACAAAATAGACAGCCTTTACCTCTTGCAAGCTTTATATTTCTTCCTTCTTCCTTTGGCAATCCAAGTTCTTCTATTTCCTCAGATGAGGGTGTGTACTCTTCTTTACAAGATAGACATATGGTTCTTACTAATCTTTGGGCTACTATACCTATAAGGGAAGATGCAATTAAAAAAGGCTCCAATCCCATTTGTATTAATCTTGCCACAGCGCTTACAGAATCATTAGCATGAAAAGTACTTAACAATAAATGACCTGTTAAAGCAGCTTCAATAGCGGTATTTAAGGTTTCTGAATCTCTAATTTCACCTACCATTATAATATTTGGATCAAGCCTCAAAATATTTCTAAGTCCCATGGCAAAATCTATACCTATCCTTGGTTGTATTTGAATCTGATTTATTCCTGGAAGTTCATATTCCACTGGATCTTCTAAGGTTATTATATTTACAGATGGTTTATTTAAAACATTTAAAGCTGAGTATAAGGTGGTGGTTTTACCACTTCCTGTAGGACCTGTTACAAGAATCATTCCAAAAGGTCTTTTAATAAGATGTTCGAAAACATTAAGATCTTCATTTGTCATGCCCAACCTATCAAGCTCAATAAGTACCTTTGATTTGTCCAGTAATCTTATAACTACCATTTCTCCGTGGATAGTACCTACTGATGCTACTCTTAGATCAAAGATTCTATTTTCATATCTATAAGTAGCTCTTCCATCTTGAGGTCTTCTTTTTTCCGCTATATCCATCCCTGAGATTACTTTTATTCTTGTTACTACAGCATCTTGGATTTCCTTAGGAATACTCATAATATCATAAAGAATTCCATGAATTCTATATCTTACCTTCATCTCTTTCTCTTGGGGATCTAAGTGAATATCACTGGCATTTCTTGTAATCGCTTCATTAATTATAGAAGACACCAATCTAACAATAGGAGCCTCTTCAACACCTATTACGGGAGGAGCTTCTACCACTGTTTCTACTGGCATACTTTTTTGAAAGTCTTGAACAGCAGAAAGAGTACTTTTCTCTAAGGGGAAAAGTTTTGACATAATCTGATTAAATTCTTTATCAGTGGTAATAAACAATCTTATTGGTGCCTTTACTATTCTTCTTATTTCATTAACTACTACAGGGTCGATAGGAGGAACTATAGCAACATGTATTATTCCACTTTCTTTCTTTATAGGTATAAACTTATATTTTCTTAAAAGATTTTCTGGAAAGGATCCAGCTAATTTTTCATCAATAGGTATTTCGGACAAAGAAACATAAGGAATTTCACTTTGTCTTTCTAATACTTTTCCGATATCTTCGGGCTTTACATATCCTCTTTCTATAAGTATTTGTCCTAATTTAGCACCAGTTTTCTTCTGTTCTTCAAGAGCTTTCTCTAATTGCTCTTTGGTTATAAGTCCTAATTCTAAAAGATATTCTCCTAAGGGCTTTTTCTCTTTCATAATTTATTTAATTCTTCTTCAAGAAGATTTTTTACCACATCTAAACTTGCTCTTCCTTTTGTCTCCTTCATCACCTGTCCTACTAAAAAGTTCAATACTTGTTTCTTCCCCTTCTTCCAATCAGAAACTGCCTTTTCATTATTTAATATAACCTTTTGAATAATCTCTTGTAAATAGGATGTATCGGATACTATTTTTAGTCCATTTTCTTCCACTATTTCCTCAGGATCTTTACCTGTGGTAAGATATTTTCTTAATACATCCTTTGCTACAGGACGAGTTATTTCATTTTTATCTACCATCTGTATTATTTTTATAAAGTTCTCAGGAAGTATATTTAAGTCTTTAAAGGAAATATTATTATCGTTCATATAACTCAAGATTTCTACAGATATCCAATTTAAAAGATTTTTAGGATTATTATATAATTCTAGAGACTTATCAAAAAATTCTGCCAATTTCTTTTCAGAAATAATTATTTCGACTTCAGTTTGTGATAAGCCTAATGAAAAATATTTTTCTCTTAATTCCTTAGGCAATGCTGGAATTTCCCTTTTTAATTTCTCTTTAATCTCTTCTGTTACGATTAAAGGAGGAAGATCAGGCTCTGGGAAATATCTATAATCTTCTGCTTCTTCTTTTCCTCTTAAACTTACTGTTTTTTGATTTTTTTCATCCCAATGCCTTGTTTCCTGGATTACTTGTTCACCCTTTTTCAAAAGTTCAATCTGCCTTTCAATTTCATATTCTAAAGCCTTCTCTAATGAATAAAAAGAATTCACATTTTTTATCTCAGTTCTTGTCCCTAAAACTCCTTCTTGAGTTTGTATTGAAATATTGGCATCACATCTTAGAGAACCTTTTTCCATATCTCCACTGCTTATTTCCAAATATCTCAAGATTAATCTTAGTTCCTGTAAAAATATTCTTGCTTCCTTAGGAGAATTTATATCGGGTTCTGTAACAATCTCAATAAGAGGGATGCCTGCTCTATTGAAATCAACAAGACTATAATCAGCTTCTGATAATCTATCCCCTGCTCCTACATGTAATAATTTTCCAGCATCTTCCTCTAAATGAATTCTCTTAATTCTTATTTTCTTAACTTCTCCATCCACAAAAATTTCCAAATAACCATTCCTACATAAAGGTAAATCATATTGAGATATTTGATATCCTTTTGGTAAATCTGGATAGAAATAATTTTTTCTGTCAAATTTTGAGTAATTTGAAATCTCACAGTTTAAAGCTAATCCAGCTTTTATTGCGAATTCCACAGCTTTTTTATTAATAACTGGAAGGACTCCTGGAAATCCCATACATACTGGGCAAACATTAGTATTTGGTGGGACATTTTCTTGATCTGTACTACAGGAACAAAAAAGTTTAGTTTTAGTAGATAGCTGAGCATGTACTTCTAATCCTATTACTGGTTTGAACATGTTTAAGCCCTCTCCTTTTGAGGAAGAGATGGATATTTATCTGAAAAATCCATCATTTCTTGATATGCATAGGCAAATTGAAGAAGTCTATTTTCTGAGAAGAAAGTACTCATGAATTGAATTCCCACAGGAAGATTATTATAGAAGCCAGCAGGCATAGAGATGGCAGGGATACCAGCAAGATTTACTGGTATTGTCATTATATCAGTAAGATACATTTGGAGAGGATCGGATATTTTCTCTCCTAATTTAAAAGGAAGAATAGGACTTGTTGGTGAAACAATTATATCAACTTTTTTGAATGCTTCTTCAAATTCTCTTCTAATTAAATTCCTTACCTTTGTTGCCTTTAAATAATAAGCATCATAATATCCAGCACTTAAAGCGTAAGTACCCAATATTATTCTTCTTTTAACTTCACTTCCAAATCCATGGCCTCTTGTGTTTTTATACATTGATATGAGGTCTTCCGCCTCTTCTCTATATCCATACTTTACTCCATCGTATCTTGCTAAATTTGAACTTGCTTCAGAGGTAGCAATTATATAATAAACAGAAAGGGCATATTCTACAGAAGGAAGAGATATTTTTACTATTTCAACCCCTAAATCTTTAAATACATCAAAGGATCTATCAAGAACCTTTAAAACCTCCTCTGAAACTCCTTTTTGCCAAAGTTCTTCAGGAAATCCTACTTTCCATCCCTTTACACTTTTACCTAAATTTTCAAAATAATCTGGAATTTCATAAGGGGAAGAAGTGGAATCCATAGGATCATGTCCAGCAATAACCTGAAGAATAGAGGCTACATCCTCCACTCTTCTACCAAAAGGCCCTATTTGATCTAAGGATGAGGCAAAGGCTACAAGTCCATATCGTGATACAAGGCCATATGTAGGTTTTAACCCTATAACTCCAGTAAAGGATGCAGGCAATCTTATAGATCCACCTGTATCAGATCCTATTGAAACAGGTATCTCTCCCGCTGAAACACAAGCTGCAGATCCACCACTTGATCCTCCCGGGACTCTTTCAATGTCCCAAGGATTTTTAGTAGGACCAAAGGCAGAATTTTCTGTAGAAGACCCCATAGCAAATTCGTCTAAATTTGTCTTTCCAATTATTATTGCCCCGTTATCTTTAAGTCTTCTTATGATAGTAGCATCATATGGGGGTATAAAATTTTCAAGAATTTTAGAAGCACAAGTAGTCCTGATATTTTTAGTAAGGATATTATCTTTTATAGCAATAGGAATTCCATAAAGAGGTAAATCCTTAGGTTTTTTCTCAAGTTCATTAATTTGTTTTTCTATTTCTTCATAAGGCACTGTAAGGAAAGCATGAATAAAGGGTTCCCATTCTTCTATCTTTTTTAAATAAAAATCTATTAATTCCCTTACTTTTAGCTCATTTTTATTGTATAAATCTTTTATTTCTTTAAGATTTCTCATACTAATTATTCCCTTTTCAAAATTCTTGGAATCTTAAATCCGTCTTCCTCCACTTCAGGAGCATTCATAAAAATTTCTTCCTTAGAAATACTCTTTCTAACTTCATCTTCCCTCCATACATTAGATAGAGGTAATACATGTGCCATTGACTCTACATTGGTGGTGTCTAATTCTTGAAGTTTATTAAAATAATCAAGAATACTTTGTAATTGACGAGAAAACAATTCTTCCTCCTCTGGCGTTAGATATAATCTTGCCAGATGAGCAGTTTTCTTTAGTTGATTTTTAAAATCTTGCTTTTCCATAATTTAATATAAATGGCAAGCCACAAAATGATTTGGTTTTATCTCTTTTAATTCAGGCTCTATTTTTGAACATATATCCATTGCACTGGGACATCTGGGATGAAACCTACACCCAGATGGTGGATTTACAGGACTTGGTACATCTCCTGTAAGTACTATCTTTTTTCTTTTCTCTGCTAATTCAGGATCTGGTATAGGTATAGCAGAAAGAAGAGCTTGAGTATAAGGATGTAACGGTGAAGTATATAAATCTTCATTTTCAGAAAGTTCCACAATCTTACCTAAATACATAACAGCTATCCTATCACATATGTGTCTTATAACAGCTAAATCATGAGATATAAACAAATAAGTCAATTTAAATTCTTTTTGTAAATCTTGAAGCAGATTTATAATCTGAGATCTTATAGATACATCTAATGCAGATGTTGGCTCATCTGCAACTATGAATTTAGGATTTAATGCCAAGGCTCTTGCTATTCCAATCCTTTGCCTTTGACCGCCAGAAAATTCATGAGGATAACGAGTTGCATGATAAGGAGCAAGTCCTACAAGTTCTAATAACTCCTGTACTCTCTTCTCTCTTTCTTTTGATGAGGATACTATTTTATGAACTTGTAATGGCTCACCTATTATTTCGCTTACAGTCATTCTTGGATTTAAAGATGAATATGGATCTTGGAATATAATCTGCATATCTCTTCTTATTCTTCTTAGAGAACTATATGGAAGTTTTGATATATCTACCCCATCAAAAATAATTTCACCATCAGTAGGATCTAAAAGTCTGATAATAGTTCTTGCTACTGTACTTTTTCCGCAACCTGATTCTCCTACAAGACCTAACGTTTCTCCCTTTCTAATATAAAAGCTTACTCCATCTACTGCTTTTACATCCCCCACATGTTTTGAAAATACAATACCTCTTTTTATTGGAAAATATTTTTTAAGATTTTTAACTTCTAAAATTACATCATCTGTATAGTTATTCATACTTTCACTCCAATTTCCTTAGCATAAAGACAACGAGAATAATGACCTGGTTCTACTTCAATTAAATCTGGTATTTCTTCTAAACATCTTTCTGTTTTATAAGGACACCTTTCAGCATAATAGCAATAATTTGGAAGGGCAACAAGATCTGGAGGTTGACCTTCTATAGCCTTCAATCTTTCTTTCCTTACATCAAGCCTTGGTACTGATTCAAGAAGTCCAATTGTATAAGGATGGGATGGCTTTTTAAATATGGTACGCACATCAGCATACTCAACTACTTTTCCAGCATACATAACAAGAACATTTTGACAACTTTCTGCCACTATCCCCATATCGTGGGTTATTAATATAAGAGACATTCCTAAATCTTTTTGAAGTTGCTTTATTAATTCTATAATCTGGGCTTGAATTGTAACATCTAAAGCAGTAGTGGGTTCATCAGCTATAAGAATTTCAGGATTACAAGACAATGCCATTGCTATCATTACTCTCTGTCTCATTCCACCACTAAATTGATGAGGATATTCATCAATTCTTTTTGAGGCTTCCGGTATTCTAACAATTTCCAGCATCTCAATAGCTTTCTTCCTTGCTGAAACTTTATCTAACTTTTGGTGAAGGATTATAGCTTCCATTATCTGATCCCCTATTGTAAAAACAGGATTGAGAGAGGTCATTGGGTCTTGAAATACCATAGATATTTTGTTTCCACGAACCTCTCTCATCTCCTCTTCTTTCTTCTTAAGAAGATCTTCTCCCCTAAATATTATCTCCCCACCAATAATCTTTCCAGGAGGATCTTGTATGAGTCTCATGATAGAGAGAGCAGTTACACTTTTACCACTTCCTGATTCTCCCACAATTCCTAAACTCTCTCCCTTTTTTAAACCAAAGGATACATCATCTACTGCTTTAACAATCCCTTCATCTGTAAAAAAATATGTTCTTAGATTTTTTACCTCTAACAAATAATCATCCACAACAAAGATTCCTCCGTTAGCTAATTAAAATAAAACCCTTCCCTGAGTACTGGGGAAGAGTTCATATTCTAATTTGGTGCCGAGGCCGGGATTTGAACCCGGACGGGCGAAAGCCCATAGCACCCTCAATGCTACGTGTCTGCCAAATTCCACCACCTCGGCATTTCTTGATTTTGATTATATAAATACTATAATCTAATGTCAAGATTCTGAGATAATTTTGTTATTTAGAAGAAGATTTTTTTGTAGTCTTCTCTTCTTTTGTTTCTGTTTTCTCACTCTCTTGAGATTTTTCTGATACTTGAGAGGTTTCAAAACCCCATATCTTTCTTATTTCTCTTTCTATCTCATCAGCAAGTTCTGGATGCTCTTTAAGATATGCTTTTGCATTCTCCCTACCTTGGCCTAACCTTATATCTTTGTATATATACCATGTTCCACTTTTCTCAATAACCTTTGCTTCTACACCAGCATCCAATATACATCCTTCTCTTGATATTCCCTCGCCATATATTAATTCAAACTCGCCTTCTTTAAATGGAGGAGCCACTTTGTTCTTTACAACTTTAACCTTTACTTTTGTTCCTGTAACCTCACTTCCTTCTTTCATTGATTCTGCTTTCCTCACATCAATACGAACTGAGGCATAGAATTTTAAGGCTCTTCCTCCAGGTGTAGTCTCAGGATTTCCAAAGAAAACTCCAACTTTTTCTCTTAACTGGTTGATAAATATGGCTACAGTTTTGGATTTGCTAATAACCCCAGTTAACTTTCTCAAAGCTTGGGACATAAGTCTTGCCTGTAAACCTATAAAGGCATCTCCCATTTCTCCCTCAAGCTCTGCCCTTGGCACTAAAGCAGCTACCGAATCAATGACAATTACATCTACACTGCCACTTCTTACAAGAATCTCAGCAATTTCTAAAGCTTGTTCTCCAGTATCTGGTTGTGAAATAAGAAGGTTCTCTAAATTTACTCCTATTTTTTTTGCATAATTGGGATCAAAGGCATGTTCAGCATCTATAAAAGCAGCAATTCCACCTTGCTTTTGAGCAGAAGCAATGATCTGTAAAGCAACTGTTGTCTTACCAGAACCTTCGGGTCCAAAAAGTTCAATAATTCTTCCTCTTGGAACTCCTCCAACTCCTAAAGCATAATCCAATGTAAGGATACCAGTAGGAATAACTGGTACCTCATATCTTTCATTACTTCCCAATTTCATTATAGAGCCTTTTCCAAATTGCTTTTCAATCTGAAAAATTGCTGATTCTAAGGCTTTTTCTTTTTCCATACTTTAATACACCTCATAATTTTTTATATTTCTAAAAGTATTATAACAAGAGTACTTTTTTATAACAAGTTAAATTGAAAATTTTCGTCAATTTCATGTTTTAGTTCTTTAGATAAGAGACTTATTAGAGCTGATTTTGGAGATTTTCCATTATATAACACTTCATAAACTTCTTCAGTAATAGGCATATAGATATGATGTTTCTTAGAAAGATTATAAACTGATTTTACAGTATAAACTCCTTCTGCTACCATACCATGAAGTTCAGATAATGCTTCCTGTAAACTTTTCCCTTCTCCAATATATTTTCCTACTCTCCAATTTCTACTTAATGTACTTGTGGCTGTAAGTACTAAATCTCCAAGCCCTGAAAGGCCAAGTATAGTAAAAGGATTAGCTCCAAATAAAATAGCAAACCTGTTAATTTCTGCTAATCCTCTTGTAATAAGACTTGCCTTTGCATTATATCCAAAATTTAAACCATCTGATATTCCAGCTGCTATTGCAATCACATTTTTCAGAGCAGAACCTAATTCAACGCCCACCATATCATTGCTTCTATAGACTCTTATAAAATCCAAATTAAAAATATTTTGTAGAAATTTTGCTGTTTCAATACTTGGAGAAGCAATTACCATGGCTAAAGGTTTTCTTTCCATAACCTCTTTTGCAAAACTTGGACCTGAAAAAATAGCAACTTGCCCTTGTTCAATATTTAGCTCTTCCATAATTATTTCAGAAGGCCTTTTAAGAGTTTCTATATCTATACCTTTTCCAGTGTTAACAAAATATGGAATATGAATAAGATAACATCTATTTGCTCTAATAAAATCTCTCAAGCCTTGAATAGGAATACTCAAAATTGCTATTAAAGTATCCTGTGTAGCTAATTCTATATCACTTGTAATCTTTAAATTGGGATTTAATTTATATCCTTGAAGATAAAAGATATTTTCTTTTTTTTCTTCTATAATTTTAGCCTTTTCACTATCTCGTACCCAAAGAGTTACATCATAATTCCTTTCTGATAATATATCTGCTAATGTGGTTCCCCAACTTCCTCCACCGAATACTGTAATCTTTATCTTTTTATTCTCCAATCTATCTTATGTTCCTCCCCTCTTATAAGTCTCTTAATATTAGGTATATGTCTATAAATAATAAAAAGACATACAATTACCACGCAAATCATATATACCATAACTGGTCTTTCTAAAGAATATAAAATAAAAGGATAAATTATAGCAGAAATAATAGAAGCTACTGATTTATATTTTGTTATGCTCACAATTATTATAGCAATTATTAAAACAGTCAAAGAGGTTTTAGGGAAAAGATAAAAAAGAATACCAAAAGAAATCCCTACACTTCTTCCTCCTCTAAAACCTGCAAATATGGGAAAAGAGTGCCCTATTACTGCAGAGATGATACATAATAAAATAGCTATATGGTCATTTTTAAGTATAGATACAGCAAGATATACAGCTAAAATTCCTTTACCTACATCCATCAAGGCTGTAACAATAGCAGGTCCCCATCCAAGTACTCTAAGAACATTAGTAGCCCCTAAATTACCACTTCCATGATTTCTTACATCTATACCCTTCCAAAGTTTACCTACAATTAAAGCACTGGGAATAGATCCTAATAGATAAGAAATCAATATTAGTAATATTTTGGTGGTCATAGGCTTTTACTCCCTCTTTCTTACTTCTATTTTTATAGGAGTACCAGTCCAAGAAAAATAATTTCTAATAAACTTTTCAAAATATTTTTGAACATTCTTATTCATGATTTCTGGCTCATTTACGAAAAAGACTATCTTTGGTGGGGCAGTTTCAACCTGTGTAGCATAATAAATTTTCAAGCTTTTACCTTTTTTTGAAAAAGAAACTCGACTTAAAGCTTCTTGAATTGCTACATTAATTTGAGATGTAGGAATTCTCATATGACTTAGTTCATACAATTTGTCTACCCAAGGAATAATCTTTTTCACATTATATCCAGTAAGGGCAGATGTAAATATAAAGGGAAAATAATCAAATGGAGAAATTAGACTTGGAACTATTTTTTCAAATTCTCTTCTTTCTTTTAAAGAGGGGAATAAATCAGTTTTATTAAAAACAATTAAGCAAGATTTACCCTTATCTTCAATATAATGCAAAATCCTTTTCTCTTGCTCTCTAATTCCTACTGAAAGATCAATAACCATGATAGCTACATCCAATCTTTTTATGGTATTTAATGTTTTTCTTACTGATAATTCTTCAAGCTCTTCTTCAATTCTTGAAGGTCTTCTTAACCCTGGGGTATCAAGTATCATGTATTTCTTTCCATTAAATTCCCATATTATATCTACTGTATCTCTTGTAGTTCCGGGAATTTCACTAACAATATTTCTGTATTTACCTATTAAGGCATTTACTAAGGATGATTTACCGCTATTTGGTCTACCTATAAAAGCAAATTTTATTAATTTTTCTTCTTTTTCTATTTCTACATTTGGGATTAGTGATAATATTTTCTCAATTAGCTCAGTAATATTTTGTTTATGAATAGCAGAGATAGGAAAAGGTTCACCTAAACCCAACACAGTAAAAGGAGAAAGATGAATTTCAGAATCAATTCTTCCTTCCATTTTATTTACTACTAAAATTATCTTTTTCCCAGATTTTCTAAGAATTTCAGCAAATTCAAAATCAAGAGAAGTAAGCTCTGATCTACCATCTACCACAAATAGTATAAGATCACTTATTTCAATTACTTCATCTATTTTTTCTTTAACCAATTCACTAAAATCATCATTTAATCCATATCCTGCTGAATCTATAAGATAAAAAAACTTACCTTCATATTCGCAAAGATGTACTAAAGGATCCCTGGTAACTCCAGGCTCATCAGCAACTATGGCTTTTTCCTCTCCTGCAATTCTATTAAAGAGGACAGATTTTCCTACATTAGGTCTTCCTACTATACTTACTACTGGGATCCCTTCTTCTATACCAAATGTATTTCTAAGGGATGATGTGTCTCTAATAATCTTAAAACCTCCTCTACAAAAAAATCTGGGGTAGACGTACCTGTTATAATACCAATTTTTTGTTTATTTTTAAACCATTCCAAATCAATGTCTTCTAAATTTTCTATATGATAAGTAGGTACATCTTTGGCTAAAATATTATACAACCTTCTTGTATTAGCGCTATTCCTCCCTCCAAGTACTAATGCCAATTCTACTATTTCTGATAACATCTTTGCTTTTTCCTGCCTTTTCTGAACCTCAGGACATATGGTATTAAAAATTCTTACTTCTTTCCCTTTAGTTAATAGTAATTTTATGATATCCTC
>JAPYWU010000172.1 GCA_028276205.1 Dictyoglomaceae bacterium
CAGGATTGGAAGAGTTAATGTAATAAGGTTAGGATGGTTTATTTACGCTATTATTTATTTAGGTTTTGCATTAGCAAGGGCACCATGGCATATTTGGGCTTTGTATTTAATTTATGGTATTTATTATTCAACTACTGAAGGAGTTGCAAAAGCTTTAGTAGCCCATATAGTTGATGAGCAAAATAGAGGAACCGCTTTTGGTTTATATAATGCATCTATGGGACTTTTGGCAATTCCCGCAAGTTTTATAGCTGGATATCTATGGGATAAAGTATCTCCATCTGCACCTTTTTATTTTGGAGCTTTGTGTTCTTTTATTGCCATTATACTAATAACCCTATTTAAGATTGAAAAAAGTTAAAGAATTTCCCTATATGGGAGGTGAAACTATTATAAGTGTGTTGTTTATGAATCCAGATAAAGAAAATAAGTCCATATATGAAGAATATAAAACTGTCTCTGAAGATCTTCACTTAGAGCATATTCTTAAAAATATGATAAATGAGACTAAAAATGGAAATTTAGCAAACTATTTTTATATACCTCTAAATGATATAGATGAAATTAAGTATAGGCATGAGATATTTATGGAACTGGAAGAAAAACCCTCTTTGTTTGAAGGTTTAAGGAATTTTTCTGATGAGATGGATGTAGTTAAGAGAGAGTTACGTTTTTCAGATAAGATTGAATATAAATATAACAAAGAGGGTTGGTGGTTAGAGGCTTTAAGAAAGTATATTACTGCTGTGAATAAACTAAATCTTTTTCTTTCTCAAATAGAAGTATCCTCTAAAGGTTTAAGAGATTTTTATACATACTTGAAAGAGTATGTGGAAAGTAAGAAATTTATAGAACTTAAGGAAAATTTCGAGAAAGTAAGAAGTGCTTTAGAGGAAGTAGTATACTGCCTGCATATAGATGGTCTAAAAGTAATGGTGTATAAGTATGAGGAAGAAGATGATAAGGAGTATGAGGATGAAATAATAAAAACCTTTGAAAGATTTAAAGGGGTAGGATATAAAGAGTATGATGTAAAAATACCTATAAGAACAGGAATGGATCATGTGGAAAATGAGATTATAAATGCTGTTGCAAGATTGTATCCTCAACATTTTGAGCTTCTTGATAATCTATATACAAGTTATTATCAGTTTTTGGATAGGGTGATAGATAGATTTTCTGAAGAGATAAAATTTTATCTTGATTATTTAGACTTTATAAAAATATTTAAAGAAAAAGGGCTAAAGTTTTGTTACCCAGAGGTTACTAAAAATAAAGAAGATTTGTATTTGTATGATGGATTTGATTTTGCTCTTTCCTATGAAAAAATAAGAAAAGATGAACCTGTAATTGTAAATGATTTTTGGGTAGGGGAAAAGGAGAGAATAATTATAGTTACAGGACCTAATCAGGGAGGAAAAACAACCTTTGCTCGTATGTTTGGGCAGATCCATTACCTTACAAAGCTTGGAGTCCCTATACCTGGTACAAAGGCTAAGATCTTTTTGTGTGATAATATATTTACTCACTTTGAGAGGGAAGAAAAAGTCCAAAATCTTAAAGGGAAATTAGAATCAGATCTTTTGGAATTAAAGCATATTCTTTCTTCAGCTACTTCTGAAAGTCTCATTATATTAAATGAGACTTTTTCTTCTGCTACTATGAGTGATGCTAAATTTTTAGCCAAGAATGTAATTCAGAAAATTCTTGATTTAGATTGTTATGCCTTATATGTTACCTTTATTGAGGAACTTGCATTTATGGGCGAAAAAGTGGTAAGTATGGTGGCAACAGTATCAAAAGAAGATCCTTCAATAAAGACTTTTAAAATCATTAGAAAACCTGCAGATGGAAAAGCTTATGCTATTCTTTTGGCAGAAAAATATGGACTAACTTATGAGAAGTTGAAAAGGAGGTTGGGAGCTTGAAAGTTTACCTTTTGTATCCAGATAGAGACTTTGATTTTAAAAATAAATATGAAGATCCGTATAGTGAAGATTTGGTGAGGGATCTTGGGCTTGATATATTGTTTGAGAAGATGTCTAAGGGAGACTCCTTTATCTATAATGTGGTGAGAAAGGTTATACTTTCTTATGAAAAGGATCTTAGAGTTATATTATATAGGCAAGATGTACTAAAGGATTGTATTAAAAATAAGGAGATAGTAGAAAGAATATATAATCTTGTTAATACTGCAATAGAGGCAAGGAAAAAGGCTTGGCTTAGTATTTTCTCAACTAATGTTACTTCTCTTCTTGGAAGTTCTGTTAGTTTATTAAAAATATTTTTGGGTTATTTAAAGGAATTAAGGGAAATAGCAGATAATTATAAAGATAGGTTTGATTCTGAAGGCTTTTTAAAATTCTTTTCCACTTTACAAGAAGAATTAACAGATGAATTTTTTGCTATTTCAAATGTGCAATTGAGTGATCTTAAGTTTAGGAATGGGGTTTTTATTAAAGCTAAGTTAGGTCCAGGACTTGAAGGGAAGGATTATAAACTCCTTAAGTCAAATAAGAAGGTTTTATTAAAGAAAAAGTTTTCCAATTTGGCTCTTTTAAAACCGCCATCCTATATTTTCAGTCTCCATCCAAGAGATGATGCTGGAATTAATACTTTAACAAGTATAAGAGAGCGGTCTGTGTATAATGTGGCTCAGATATTAGCTAATGTTGGCGACCATGTATTATCCTTTTTTGATCAATTGAAATCTGAGTTAGCCTTCTATTTGGGAGCTAATAATCTTTATGAAGAGTTATTAAGCTTAAATTTACCTTTATCTTTCCCTATACCATATGAGTCTGATAGAAGAATTAGAAAATTTTCTGGATTGTATGATATAAGTTTAGCTTTGACGAAGAGAGAAAATATAGTAGGAAATGATTTAAATGCAGAGGAAAAAGATCTTTATGTAATAACAGGTGCAAATAGAGGAGGAAAGACTACATTTTTAAGAAGTATTGGGCAAGCACAAATATTAATGCAATCAGGATTATTTGTACCAGCCAAGTCTTTTTCAGCCAATATAAATAATAAGTTGTTTACCCATTTTTATAGGAAGGAAGATCCTCAATTGGAAAGTGGAAAGCTTGATGAAGAATTAAAAAGGCTTAGTAGAATAGTTAATGACATACAGATAAATTCTTTATTATTATTGAATGAGTCTTTTTCTTCAACAAATGAACAAGAGGGATCTGAAATAGCTATAGAAGTCATAGATGCACTAACTGAAAATAATATTGAGGTTTTTTATGTAACTCACCTTTATGAATTTGCCAAATATTATTTTGAGAAAAATCAGAATAATACAATGTTCTTGAGGGCTGAAAGAAAAGAAGATGGTAAAAGAACCTATAGGATTTTGGAAGGAGAGCCTCTTCCTACTGGTTTTGCAAAGGATCTTTACAAGTCTATTTTTGGTAATTCATTTTACAAGGATAGTAGACAAGTTACAAAAGTTGAATAAATTGATATAATAAAAGTAATAATTTTTTACAGGGGGAATAGGATGAAGAATAATTCAATTTGGTGGGCCCTAATATTGGGAATTAGTATCATCATAAGTGCTTCTATTTTGTCATATACCCTTTACAGTGTTAAATCCTTAGATAATACTTTAACTGTTACAGG
>JAPYWU010000173.1 GCA_028276205.1 Dictyoglomaceae bacterium
ATATAGCATAAAGGTTATAAATAATACAAAGAATTCTTTTATCTTGTCCACGTGAATTATCAATCATTCCATAAACCCTTTTAAGTCCTTTTGGTTTCGAGGTAAATACTATTTTATTTATGGTTTAAAATAATAGCTTATCTATAATTTTTAAAGGAAAACAAGATAGAAAGTAATGAGGAAAAACGCATCTCTATGAGCTAATAAAACTTCCACTTGTAGTTGCTTTTGGTCGAACATGTATTTACAGACTTTTTGGTCATAAAGTTTATTTAGATATTCAAAAAATATGAAATTCTGAAATTGTTGGAAGAAACATAGGTTAAAATATTTATTCCTTCACGCACCTTTTCCGACAAACAAATATACCCCTTTCTCATAATAATGAGAAGTTTTCTGATTATCTATTCTTTGACTATATTAAAAAACCGCATATTTTTTAATTTAAATTGAAAAATTGTTAGGCGTGTGTTATAATGGTTTTCGAAAATAAATACATAGGAAGGGGATGAGAGAGGATATAAAAAGGTAGATGAAGGTTTAGGTGAGGGTAAACTTTTTCCTTTTGTAAGTTTTGTTCACAAAATATTATTTTTTAGGGGGTGCTTTTTATGAAGAAGTTGTTGATGATTGTTTTTATTGTCTTCGTATTTCTTTTAATGGCTACCACTGCTCAAACTCCTAAAAAACTTGTTTTTGCTTGGATTCCAAAAGCATTAAACAACCCAGTCTTTGAACTTGGAAGAGATGGTGCTTTCAAGAGAGCAGAAGAACTTTCAAAGAAGGGTCCATATAAAGTGGAGATTCTTTATGTGGCTTCTGTAGCTTCTGATGCTACTGAACAAGCAAGAGTAGTAGAAGATGTTGTGGCAAGAAAAGTAGATGGAATAGCCATTTCTTGTAATGATCCTACAGCATTGATAGATGTCATTAATAAAGCAGTAGAAGCTGGTATACCCGTTATGACTTTTGATGCTGATTCACCAAAGAGTAAGAGATTTACTTATCTTGGTGTAAACAACTATGAAGGTGGAAAATGGGCGGCAAAATTATTAGTAAAAGCTATGGGAACCAGTGGAGATGTGGCGATGCTTACAGGAGTACCTGGTGCTCTTAATTTGGAAGAAAGAATGAGAGGATTTAAGGATGAAATAAAGAACTATCCTAAGATTAAGATAGTAAGTACTGTGGCATGTTATGATGATATCAATAGAGGAGTGCAAGTGGTAGAAGAAACAATGCAGAAATATCCTAAATTGAAAGGATGGTTCTTTGTAGGTCTTTGGCCTCTCTTTGCAGAAAGAGGATCTATGCCACTTTGGGAAAAAGCTGCAAAGGAAAAGAGAGTATATACTGTTGCCTTCGATACATTACCAGTAGAATTACAACTCTTGAAGGAAGGATATCTCGTTGGTCTTGTTGGTCAAAAATATTGGGGATGGGGATATGATGCTATAGATATTCTTTATAGAAAAGTTGTAAATAATGAAAAATTCCCTGATTGGATAGATACTGGTTTTGATATTGTTACTAAGAAGAACGTAGATGCAATGATAAGAGCATGGCTGTTGAAAGATTTCAAAACTCCACTTCCACCAGCATTTTAAAAACAGTGAGTTGATTTTTTAGATTAATAAAGTAGGGGGTACAAAGGATCATCTTTGTACCCCCTCTTGGTTAAAAGGAGGTGACAGAATTTGGAACCAATAATTAGAATGGAAGGAATATCTAAAGCATTTCCAGGAGTTCAAGCATTGGATAGAGTAGATTTTGAGGCTTATAGTGGTGAGGTTATGGCTCTTGTAGGTGAAAATGGTGCTGGAAAATCTACATTGATGAAGATCCTTAGCGGGGCTTATATGAAGGATACAGGAAGGATTTATATAGATGGAAAAAGGGTAGAAATTCAGAATCCATATCATGCTCAACTTTTAGGTATTAGTACTATATATCAGGAATTAAATGTCACTCCAAATCAAACTGTAGCTCAGAATATCTTTTTGGGAAGAGAGATTAAAAGAAAAGGGATATTAGGAAAGTTAGGTTTTGTAGATAAAAAGGAAATGGAAAGAAGGGCAAAAGAGCTACTTAATAGGGTTGGTGCTAATATTGATCCTCGAGAATTAGTTAAGAATCTTTCTGTGGCTCAAAGGCAAATGGTAGAAATAGCTAAGGCTCTTTCTCTTGAAGCCAAAATAATCATTATGGATGAACCTACTTCTGCTTTAGGTCCTGAAGAAGTAGAAAAACTATTTGAAATTATTAGACAATTAAAAGAACAAGGGATAGCCATTATATTTATATCTCACAGATTGGAGGAAGTATTTAAAATTGCAGATAGGATAACAATCCTTAGGGATGGAAAATTGGTTGGAGTAATGAGTAAAGATGAGGCTACTTTTGATAAGGTTATATATCTTATGGTAAATAGGCCTCTTGGTGATATGTTTAAAAAGGAAGAAGTCTCAAAGGGTAAGCCTATTCTTGAGGTGAAGAACTTAAAAAGTGCAATAATAAAGGATGTAAGTTTTAGTCTATATGAGGGTGAGATCCTGGGTATAGCAGGATTGGTAGGTTCTGGTAGGACGGAGCTTGTAAGATTAATTTTTGGGGCTGATCCTAAGATTTCAGGTGAAATATATTTAAATGGAGAAAAAGTAGAGATCAAATCCCCCGAGGATGCAGTAAAACATGGTATTGGTTTAGTTCCAGAAGATAGGCAGAATCAAGGTTTAATATTAAAGATGTCCGTAAGAGAAAATATTGGGGTTACAATCATTAGGAAAATTTTGAAATTTTTAGGTTTTATAGATAAAAATAAACTTACTGAGATAGCAGAAAATTTTGTAAAGAGATTGAATATTAAAACTCCAAGTATTTTTGAAAAAGTTTTATATCTATCTGGTGGAAATCAACAAAAGGTTGTTCTTGCAAAATGGCTTGCATCAAATCCTAAGATACTAATATTAGACGAACCAACAAGGGGTATAGATGTGGGTGCCAAGGCAGAAATTCATGCTATAATGAGCCAGCTTGCTAAAATTGGAATAGGAATTATTATGATATCTTCAGAAATTCCAGAGCTTCTTGCTATGAGTGATAGAATTCTTGTTATGAGTGAGGGTAAAGTTGTGGTAGAGTTACCAAGAAGTGAAGCAACTCAAGAGAAAATAATGGCTTATGCTTCTGGTAGTTACTAATTTTTTAGATTGGAGGGAGGTATTATAATGAAGGAAGCGTCTAAAGAGAAAAAGGGAATATTAAAAACGATAAGAATGCAAGAGATTGGTATATTAATTATTCTTTTTGTTTTATGTCTTTTTTTAAGTTTAACTACTGAAACCTTTTTAACCTCAACAAATATTTTTAATATATTGCGTGCCTTTTCATGGATAGCAATAAGTGGTTTTGGAATTTTAATGGTGATTATAACTGGTGGTATTGATTTATCAGTTGGATCAGTTATGGCTATGGCTGGCTTAATAACTGCTATGATGTTAAAGGCTAATTTTGGTGTATTTCTATCAACTATAGGAGGTATATTGATTGGAGCATTAATTGGTTTTATTAATGGTCTCCTTATAAGTAAAACAAATTTGCCTCCTTTTATTGCAACCTTAGG
>JAPYWU010000174.1 GCA_028276205.1 Dictyoglomaceae bacterium
TGGATTCACCTTTGTGGAAAGAGAGTTTATATGATCAATATGCAAAAAGGTTAGGAATCAGCAAAGAAGAGGTAAGAGAAAGATATTTAAAACAGGTTCCCCTTGGAAGAGCATGTACTTATGATGATGTGGCGAATGTGGTAGTATTTCTTGCCAGTGATGAGGCATCTTATATTACTGGAGATGCTGTTAATGTTAGTGGTGGAGTAGAGATGAGGTGAAGAAATGAGAGTACATATAGATATTGGTGTTAATGGGGCTTTTTTAACAAGAAGATGGGAAGAGCCTGAAAATTTTATAAAGCTTACAAAAGAACTTGGATATGATTACCATTCTTTCTGTAGTGATGTTTTAGATCCCTTCTTTAGTGGAGATAAAGAATATCAAATTGAAACAGCAAGGAAAATAAAGGAGTATTCAGAAAAATACGGTGTAGATATATGGGACTACTATACAGGAATGGCGACTCATAGGTTCCATGGTTTGTCTCATAGTGATGAAAGAGTTAGAAGGAGAATGAAAGAGTGGATTATATCTGCTATGGATATTGTAAGGGAGATGGGAGCAAAATATCTTGGGGGTCATTGGGATGCTATTTCTGTGGAAGTATTACAAGATCCTAACAAGACAAGAGAAAGAATGAATTATGTTTATAATACTTTTAGAGAACTTGCTAAGATTGCTAAAGATAAAGGACTTTTAGGTATATCCAATGAACAGATGTATATACCAAGTGAAAAACCATGGACATTAAAAGAGGCAGAAGAATTTCTTATTGAAGTAAATAAAGATAATGATGGTGTTCCTGTTTACTTAACTATTGATGTAGGCCATCAAGCTGGAATGCATTATGGGCTTACAGGAGATGACCTTTCCTATGAAGAATGGTTAAGAAGGTTTGCTTGTTTTTCTCCCATTATTCATTTACAACAGACAAAGCCTGATTTAAGTAGTCATTGGCCATTCACAGAAGAATATAATTCTATGGGACATGTTAAAATTGAGAAGGTAATTTCTGCAATAAAGTCTTCTTTTGAAAATTATAAAGATAATCCTGTATCTAAATATTTAAATCCTATAGACAAACTAGTACTTATAGTAGAGGTTATACCACCTTCCACAAAAACTGAAGAAAAGGTATTAGAGGAACTTAAAAAGACCTCTGATTATCTACGAAATTATATTCCTAAGGGAGGAATTTATTATGAATTCTGATATAGCAAAACTTAAAAGGGAACTCATAGATATAGGAAAAAGAATTGCTATGGAAAAATTAGTTGTTGGGCCTGGGGGAAATATAAGTGCAAGGATGGGAGATAGAATATATATAAAAGCAAGTGGTTCCTCTTTTGAAGATGCTACAGAAGAGGACTATATAGGGGTAGAAATAGAATCTGGAAAGACTGTAGATAGTGATAAAAGGCCTTCCTCAGAGATTTGGATGCATCTTGAGTGTTATAAGAAAAGGGAAGATGTAAAGGCAGTGATTCATACCCATCCTGTATATTCTATTGCTTTTGCCTTTCAAGATGAATCTTTAAAACCATTTACTCCTGATATGGTGGCTCTCCTTGGAGGAGAGATTCCAGTAATTGAATATGTAGTCCCAGGAGGTAAAGAGTTTGCTGAGGCAGTAGGGGAGATTATAAAAAATCATAATGGGGTTTTAGTAAAGAACCATGGTCTTGTTACCGTTGGGAGTAATTTAAAAGAGGCATTATATAGAACTTTACTTATTGAATCTTCAATTAAAGTGATTTTTGTGGCAAAACTCTTTGGAAAGATGCGCTTCTTTACAAAAGAACAAATAGATGAAATTGATAATTTAGAGGTTGAGAAATATAGAAAAAAATTATTAAAGGAGAGATTTTAAGCTATTTCCAAGGAATATTATCTTTTCGCCTTACTTGGATTTCATCAATAACTGCATTATTTCTAAACTTTAATAGAAATACAATAATTTCTGCAATTTCATAGGGTTGTATTAATGATGATTTTTCAAGATCAGGTCTAACTTTGTTAACGAGATCTGTAGCAACTCCTCCTGGAGATATTAAATGTACCCTTATACCATATTCATGTACTTCTTGAGCAAGAACCTTTGTAAATCCATGAAGTGCATGTTTTGAGGCTGTATAGGCACTTTGGTTTATATATCCTTTATATCCTACTACTGAGGATATATTTATGATTGTTGGAATTTCTGACTTTTTCAAATAAGGTATGGCATATTTACATAAAAAATAGGGTACCTTTGCATTAATAGTCATTAAATTATTCCATTCTTCTTCTGATGTTTCTAATAAGGGTTTGGAGAGAGCTGTTCCAGCGTTATTTATTAATATATCTAATCCACCAAAATATTCTATTACTTTTTCAATAACAAACTTTGGAGCATTATTTTCTGTTAAATCTATTGGCAAAATAAATATTTCAACGTTTTCTTTTAATAATTCGTCTTTTATTTTTTTTAATTTATTTTCATCTCTTGCTATAAGAGCAAGATTAACCTTTTCTTTTGCAAGCCTTCTTGCAATTTCTTCTCCAATTCCTCTGCTTGCCCCTGTTATTAATGCTATTTTTTTCTCAAGATTAATCATGGGTTTATTATATCATGAGGATAATATGAATAAAACTTGACATAAATGAAAAATAAAAATAGAATATAAACGTAAATATATGCAACACTTTTGCATAATATGAAAAAAGGGGGTGATCTGTAAATTAAAAAAATCTTTTCCAAAATAATATAAAAAGGGGGTTTAGATTCATGAGGTTTAAAGGGTTTTTAGTGTTTTTGTTACTTCTTATCATTGTTTTGACAGTTAAGTTGCATGGTGGGGAAGCCAAACCAGACATAATCAGACTCTTGAAGTAATCAAGCTGTTTGAAAAAAGATATCCTAATATTAAGATAACACCCGAATATACATCATGGAGTGATTACTGGACGAAACTTAATACACAAGCTGCGGATCAGAACTTACCTGATGTAATACAACATGATTATCAATATATCACTGAATGGGTAAATAGATGTAGCTCCTAATTATATAAAACCTGGAATAGTAAATGGTAAACTCTATGGTATTAATCTTGGTGTTAATGCTCTTGGTCTTGTTTATGATCCAGAATTATTCAAACAAGCTGGTATTCCTCTTCCAAAAAATGATTGGACTTGGGAGGAATTCAAGGATACAGTTATACAAATAAAGAAAAAGCTTGGTATTTATGGTGTTGAAGGATTTACAGGTCAGATAGAATGCTTTAAAATTTGGTTAATTGAGAATGGAGAATGGTTATATTCTCAGGATGGTAAATCAATAGGTTTTAGTAAAGATACATTTGTAAAATGGTGGAAGATGATGCTTGATATAGAGAATGCTGGTGCTGCGCCAGATATATCAGTAGATGTTTCAAGGACAGGGTATACTATGAGGCAGGGGAGGTTAAGTAATATATGATAAAGAAAACTTTAACATTTTATGTAATTTATTATATCCTGATTACTATTTTTGCCTTTGTAATGGTTTATCCACTACTTTGGTTGATAGGTTCATCTTTTAAGACACATCAGGAGATATTTTCAGATATGACATCACTTA
>JAPYWU010000175.1 GCA_028276205.1 Dictyoglomaceae bacterium
GATTTTTGAGGTATCAAAAAGAGATTGAGGTATCAAAAAGAGATAAGGCAGTTTATTTATAAGCTAATCAGCTTAAAAGGTTAAGCAAAATAAATGAAAAAGAGAATAGAGATAATAGAGGTATTTATGGATAAAGGATTAGGTGAAGGATTATTATATTTGATCTTGAAAGAGGTGAATAAGAGATTAAACTCAAGGAGGTTAAGGGGATTTAACAGGATTGAATTGGGGAAGTATGCCTTTCTTGGAGAAATTTTTACACAGTAAAAGGGACACTATGTGACTATATAGCCATTTGACTATATAATTTAGGCTTAATAACAAATTAGCTACAATATAGGAGGTGTTATTATGGAAAGAGAGCTACTAAACAAGATGTTTGAGTTTCATGGACATAAATGTTGGGCTTCAGCTTTAGGTCTTAGGGCAGGTTTACTTGCACTTGAGAAATTAGGAGTTGAAAAGGCAAAGGCTAAAGAACTTTATGTAATCCTTGAGACAGGATATCATCATGCAGCAGGATGTTTTGGAGATGGAGTTCAGTTTGCCACAGGTTGTACTCTTGGTAAGGGTATTCTTATTAGAAAACCAAGAGGTAAGCTTGCTTTTACTTTGATTGACCCAAAGCAGAAGAAACAAATTAGACTTTGTTTTAATTCCAAAATAAGGGACAAAATTTTAGCCTCAAGTTTTATGAAAAAAAGAAAAGCAGGGATACCTCCCCATGAAATTCCTGAGGAAGAGGCGATGGAGGTAGTAAATTTAGTGCTTGATTCCCCGATAGAAGATGTGATTTTAATAGGAGAGGTTGAAGAATCTCATTTTGAGCCTCCAGTTGAGGTTATGGGGTTAGAAGTTTGTGAAATATGTGGGGAACCGGTAGCTAAAGCTTATGTTAGAATAATTGGAACTGGGCAGGATATTAAAAAAGTTTGTGTCGATTGTTCAGGATATCCGGAAGGTTTTGAAAAATGACCTATTTTATAGCTGCTGTTATTACCTTTATCTTTACAACAGTATTAGCTATTGCAGGGGTTGGTGCTGCTTTTATTTTGATCCCTGTATTTGTAGCTTTAGGTGTTCCCCTTCTTACAGCTATGTCAACTGCTTTACTTTTAAATAGTATTGCCATGTCTGTTGCCTCTTTTTATAATGCTAAGGCAGGGCTGATTGTTTATAGAACAGCCCTACCAATTTTAATAGTTGCCTCAATTTTATCTCCTCTTGGTGCTATTACAGCAGAACATCTTTCAAGAACTCTTCTTTTGTGGTTTTTTGTTGCTTTTCTTATTTTTGCAGGGTCAATGATGCTATGGTATACACCTAAAAAAAGAGAAGTTTCTGATCATAAAAAACTTATTACTTATGGAGTGGGAGTGGGGGCCTTTGCAGGGTATATTGGAGGGCTTTTGGGTGTAGGAGGGGGAAATTTGATTGTTCCAGCACTTGTTTGGCTTGGATTTGATCCAAAAAAAGCCTCAGCTACTACTTCTTTTATAGTTATTTTTTCCTCTTTTTCAGGATTCTTAGGACATATTTCTGTGGGCAATATTGACCCCAACTTATTTCTTTTATGTGCTATTGGTTCAATACTTGGGGCTTTACTGGGAAACTATCTTATGAGAAAAAGATTGTCTGCCCCACAAGTAAGAAAAATGATTGGTATCGTTTTATATATCATAGCTATAAAAATAATTTGGGATTTACTTAAGTAATGTTCTTTTTAAAACTGGGATTTTCTTTCGTGTTTTTTATATTTTTTTTGTTTTCAATGCTTTGCAGAAGAAACAAAATTTAAACATTTATTTGAAGATGATTGGCTAACCATAGGTTGGAAGCGGTAGTGTCTCATTAATTGTGTAAAGACTTGAAAAGTAAAATGGGCATGGTAGCTTCCCCAATGGTTAATAACCAAAACTACCAGAAAGGAGGGGAAGCTACCATGAAAGAAAAAACTAAAACTCTGACAAAACAACCTATGGAAGAAATTTTAAACTTTTTTCAGCAGGAAGTCAATAATCTTATTAAAAACCTTTTGGAAAAGCTTATGCTTGAAGAAAGAAGGATTTATTTAGAAAAGGTAGAAGATTATGCAAACGGTTTTTATACCAGAGATTTACTTACAAAGTATGGGAAGGTTCAAGACTTAAAAGTGCCTCGGGGCATGAATGTAAGTTTTTGTACTGCTATACTTCTTGAAAGAAGTGTGCTGAATTAGACCTTACATCTGTTGTTATTACCCTTTATACAGTGGGAGTAGGTACAAGAAAAATTTCTCAATTTTTAGGAAGTATCATACTATTCACCCAAAGCATTCGCGGTTAATAAGAGTGTCCGAAGATGAAGTAAGGAGTTAAGGGAAAAAAGCACGTTTGGAGGAATATTTGGCAATATTTTTAGCTGGAACTTATTTTATCTATTCTTCGAAATGAGGTAGCAAAGGAACCAGTTTATTTACCTTTAATTTACCTTTAGGGATAAAGCCTGATGGCAAAGGGGAAATACATCGATTTTTTTTATTTGGGCTTAAGGGGAAAGTGCCAAAAATTGGGAAGAAATTTTAAAAGAGTTAAACTGGCGTGGGTAAAGAAAATTCAGCTTTTTATTACGGATGATTTACCTGACATAGAAAATGCCATAAAGATGATTTATCCAGATTCAGAATGGAAACTTTGTGTATTATATACTGTAAAGAATTCTTTAAATAAGGTGCGGGCAAAAGATAGAGGTTTATTTACAGAAAATTTAAAAGGGATATATAGAGCAGAAATGGAATGAAAAAATAAGGAAGGGATATTAAGATTAAAGGAAGGATGGGATAAGATATATCCTAAAGTAGTGAAAAAATGGGAAGATAAAGCGTATGGATCATTAAGATTTTTGAGGTATCAAAAAAGAGATAAGGCAGTTTATTTATAAGCTAATCAGCTTAAAAGATTAAGCAAAATAAATGAAAAAGAGAATAGAGATAATAGAGGTATTGATGGATAAAGGATTAGGTGAAGGATTATTATATTTGATGTTGAAAGAGGTGAATGAGAGATTAAACTCAAGGAGGTTAAGGGGATTTAACAGGATTGAATTGGGGAACTAGTATGCCTTTCTTGGAGAAATTTTTACACAGTAAAAGGGACACTATGATATAATAAATAAGAATATACCAGGAAGGGGAAATGGATATGGAAAACTTAGTAATAATTATAGGGGTGGCTATTCTTTCTTTTATTTCAGGAATGCTTGGTTTGGGGGTTGCCTTTTCTGCTATTCCTTTTTTAGGTCTATTTATGCAAGACCTTGTACATCAAGTCCAACCTTTAAGTCTTTTATTAAATGGGGTAACTGCTTTTCTTAGTGCTTTAGGATTTGCTAAAAGTGGTTTTGTAGATTGGAAAAAAGCAATTTATCTCTCATTTATTACTACGCTTTCAGCTCCTATAGGTGCACTTATTGCTCAATTTATCGATCAAAATATAATCTGGGTAATTTATTTTTTTGCAGTTCTATATCTTGCTTATAGACTTTTTAAGCCCTTTGAAGCGCGACAGGTTGTTAAGGAAAACTTTAAATTAGTTATTATTTTTGCTATTCCTATATCT
>JAPYWU010000176.1 GCA_028276205.1 Dictyoglomaceae bacterium
ATTTAATATAATACATGAAATTATAAAAACAGAACAAGAAAAGAGAGAAATTAAAACCCTATTTCAAAGATTTGTCTCTCCAGAAGTAGTTGAAATGCTTCTTAAAACAGATAGAGATAAAATTTTTACTACCAAAAGGGAGAAGATAAGTGTAATGTTTGCAGATATTAGAAATTTTACTTATTATTCTGATATAAGAGAGCCTGAAGAGATAATTAAAATTTTAGATGATTTCTTAAAAAGCTCTTCAGATATTATTTTAAAAAACAATGGAACTGTAGATAAATTTATGGGAGATGCTATAATGGCTATTTTTGGGGCTCCTTATCCTTTAGAAAATACTGCAGAAAAAGCTGTGCTTTCTGCCTTAGAAATACAAGAAAAGATTAAGGAATTACAATCAGAATGGAAAAGTAAAGGTTATCCCTCTTTTGAAGTAGGAATAGGAATTTCCTCAGGAGAAGCTTTAGTAGGTATTATAGGACCAAAACAGAAGATTGAATATACAGCAATTGGAAATACTGTAAATCTTGCATCTCGATTAGAAGGTTTGGCAAAAGGAGGAGAAATTTTAATTTGTGAACAAACATATAATGAAATAAAAGATAAGTTTGTTATTGAAGATCTTGGTTTTTTTAATATTAAAGGAAAAGAAAAACCTGTTCATGTATTTAGAGTATTAGGGTATAAAAATGAAAATTAAAATAGGTAAGATACTAAAAGAAAATATAGCTTTAAAAAAAGAAATAGAGAGGCTTTATTTGATTAGGGATATTTCCTATAAGATTGTTTCAAATTTAAATCTTTCTGATCTTTTAAAAATAATCATGGAGACAGTAAAAGAGAGATTAAGAGTTGAGGCTTGTTCGCTACTTCTTCTTGATTCTAAAAAAGAAGAATTATATTTTGAAATAGCTCTTGGAGAAAAGGGAGATGTAATTAAAAGATATACAATAAAAGTAGGGGAGGGGATTGCTGGAAAAATTGCTCAAACAAGAACTCCTATTATTGAAAATAATGTGGAAAAAAGTGATATATTCAATCCAAAGTTTGACTATTTAACCTCTTTCAAAACAAAATCTATTTTGGGGGTACCAATGTTATATAAAGATGAATTAATAGGTGTAATAGAAGCTATAAACAAAAAAGATGATAAACCTTTTGACTATGATGATTTAGATTTATTGCAAATTATATCAAATGAGGCAGCTATAGCAGTAAAAAACGCTCTTTTATATAATAATTTAAAAAGTCTCTTTTTTGATACTATCGAATCTCTTGTAAATGCTATTGATGCGAAAGATCCTTATACTCACGGACATTCAAAAAGAGTTTCTGAATTTTCAGTTTTGATTGGTAAAGAATTAAACTTAGATTCAGATTACTTAGAAAAAATTAGACTTGCAGGGTTACTACATGATATAGGAAAAATTGGAGTGGAGGATACTATTCTGAGAAAAAAGGATAAACTTTCAGAAGATGAATTAATAGAGATAAAAAAGCATCCAACAATAGGAAAAAATATTTTAGCACCAATCGATCTTTTAGAAGATATTGTAAAAGGCATAGAAGAACACCATGAAAGATATGATGGAAAAGGATATCCAAAAGGCTTAAAAGGTGAAGAAATTTCTCTTCTTGGTAGAATTATTTCTGTAGCAGACACTCTTGACGCTTTAACATCTGATAGACCTTATAGAAAAGGTATAAGCTTAGATTTAGCGTTAGAAAGAATTAAAGAAGAATCAGGAAGGCAATTTGATCCCTCTGTAGTTGAGGCCCTTTTATCTCTTTATAGAAAGGGATTACTTAAATGTTCTGGTTTTTAAGGCTGTTTTTAGCCCATCTTATTGCAGATTTCCCTTTACAGACGAATAGAGTATTTAAATATAAAGTCTATAATAAATATGGAATTTTGATACATGCAAGTATTTATTTAATAATTACAATTCTACTTTCCATACCTTATTTAACTTCTCCAATATGTGTCTCTTATATTATTTTTCTATTCCTTCTGCATACTATAATAGATCTTTCAAAAATCAAAAAATTTTCTAGAAATAATGGTATTAAAGAATTTTTGAAAGATCAAATTCAACATTTTATAACTTTAATCTCAGTTATCTTATTACCTGAAGCAAAGGAGCCTAAATATCTAAATCTAAACTTTTCTTTATCCTTTTTGAATCGCTTTTATAATAGTGATTACTACATTCTTTTATCCATAGGTTATTTTTTTGTTGCTTTTGCAGGAACCATCTTTTATTTCTATGTAATAAAGACTTTTGGGGGGAAAAATATATTTTACAAAGATGGGATATCCATAAAAGAAAAATATAAGGAAGTTATTTTAAGAACTATAATATTTGTTACCTATTATAGAGTCTCATTTTATGTGTCAGTTTTTGTTTTTATAATTTTGAGAGTTTTAGAAATGATCATTAACAAGACTTATAGAAATATTATATCTTTTCTGTTAATATTAACATACGATTTTGTCTTTATATTTTCCATGATTATTTTTCTAAATGCTCTTTTAGGAACTTAACCAAATACTCAAGATTTTCAAATACAAAATCAGGTTTTATCTTTGATTTTTCTAAATCTTTCTTTAGTGTTACTCCTGTAAGAAGTAAAAATGTTTTTACTTTGAGTCTTTTTCCAAAATAGATGTCTGTATCTATTCTATCCCCGATGACTCCTACTTCCTCTAAGTTTAGACCCAATTTTTCTATAGCAATTTTTCCCATGTATGGTGATGGTTTTCCGATTACAAAAGGTCTTTTTTGCGATGCTGCAGAAACAGCTACTACTAAAGATCCAGCCCCTGGATCTATCCCATTTTCAGTCGGGAATGTTTTATCAGGATTGGTAGCTATAAACTTTGCTCCATTTCTTATATAGTAGTTTGCTTTTCTTAGTTTCTCAAAAGTAAATTCTCTATCTAATCCCACTACTACAGAATCAACTATATCCTCATCTTCACATAATTTCCATCCGATGTCTGAAATAACTTTTTTCAATGCTTTTTCTCCTATAACATAAGCTGTACCTTGATTTTTAATTTTTTTTAGATATATAGCTGTAGCAATTCCAGACGTTAAAATTTCATCAATATTAGATGAAATTCCCATCTTTCCTAATTTTTCCATATATTCTTCTGGAAGCTTTGTGGAATTGTTAGTTAAAAATATGAATTTCACATTTCTCTCTCTTAAAAATTCTATGAACTCTTTACTGTAATGAAGAGGGGTATCTCCTCTATAAATAGATCCATCAAGATCAATAAGTAATCCTTTTAATTTCAAGTGAAATACCTCCCCATGAATATTTTTTGATTTCCTTATCTTCTTCCAATATAATACTTCCATCACCTTCTATATCTATAATTTTAACTTCTTTTTTATTTATTTTGTTTGTAGCCATAATTCCTATATATGGAAACCTACTTTTGTAGAATCGAAATACATAATCCCAATTCTCGGGAAAATCAGCCATATGAGAAAGAATTTGACCTCTTATCTCTTTCAATACAATTAGTTTATCTTCAATCAACATAAGGTCT
>JAPYWU010000179.1 GCA_028276205.1 Dictyoglomaceae bacterium
ATTTGAACCCACGGCCTCTTGCATGCGAAGCAAGCGCTCTCCCACTGAGCTACGCCCCCACCTTACTTAAACCTTTTTAAGTTTAATCAAAAGGAAAGGTTTTTGTCAAATTCTTTTAATTAATTTCATGGAATAATGTTATCATTTAAAATGTCTAATTTAATTGGATAAACTTTATTATAGAAAGGGTGTGAGAGTCGAGATGGAAGATATTATTGTTTTGGAAGATGTGGTTAAGATTTATAAAATGGATGGGGTAGAGACTGTTGCATTGAATGGAGTCTCATTAAGGGTTAAGAAGGGAGAATTCATAGCAATAATGGGACCTTCTGGATCTGGTAAATCTACTATGATGCACCTTATAGGATGTCTTGATAGACCGACATCTGGGAAAATATATTTTGAGGGCAGAGATGTTTCTAAGCTTACTGATGATGAATTAGCGGAGATAAGAAATAAGAAGATTGGTTTTGTATTTCAGAGTTTTTATTTACTTCCTCGCTATAATGCACTTCAAAATGTAGAACTTCCTTTAATATATCAAGGAGTTTCTCCTAAAGAAAGAAGAGAAAAAGCTAAAGCAATTTTAGAGAGAATGGGTCTTGCTGATAGGCTATTTCACAGACCTACCCAACTTTCAGGTGGACAACAGCAAAGAGTTGCTATTGCAAGGGCACTTGTAGTGAATCCTGTAGTTTTGCTTGCTGATGAGCCAACAGGAAATTTGGATACTAAATCTAGTCATGAGATTATGGATTTGATAAGTAGACTTCATAAAGAAGAAAATCTTACTATTGTTTTAGTAACTCATGAACAAGATATTGCTTCTTATGCTCAAAAAATAATAAGGATGCAAGACGGAAAAATAATAGATATAGAGGATAGGAAAAGGGAGATAAGCCATGTATAAGAAACTTCTTTTTATTATGATTATCTCCTTTGTTTTTTTTAATATCTCGTACGGCGAAGAGTATATAACTATAGACTCTCTTTTACCTCTTTTACAAAAGTCACCCCTCTATAACATATATAAAATTCAATATGAGAATTCAGTAAATAATTATTACTTATCTCAAGTAAATTTAAAGCCTAATATTACGTTCCAAGCATCATATAATCAGGGAGAAACGAAGGCTACAATAGGATCTTCTACCACTATAAATACAACTCAAAACACTATTCTATCCTTAAGTTATTCCCAGATTATCTTTCCTTTTGGAGAAGCAGGAATAAATGTTAAAACAGCAGAGCTAAGTTTAGAGCAGGCAAAAAATAATTTTAAAATTAATTATAACGATCTGTACCTTCAATTTTTACAATCCCTATATAATCTTTATTTAGCTCAAGAAAAGTTGAAGATCTATGAAGAAAGTTATAGTTTGGCAGTAAAACAAAGAGAAGTGGCAGAGAAACAATTTGAGAATAAAGTTATAAATGAAATAAATTTATTGGATTATAAACAAAAGGAAAAATTGGCAGAGATTAATTATAATTCAGCAAAAAGTAATTTAGAATTAGCATATAAATCCCTTGAAAATCTTTTAGGAACAACCTTACCGAGAATTCCAGTAAAAATTGATATTAAGTATGATGAGATAAAAGACAAACCTGAAGATCTTTTGAATGAACTTTATGCTAATAATTTAAGTATAAAAAATGCGAGCTTAGATTTAGAAAAAAGTAAACTTAATTTAGATAAAGCATATCTTCCATCTTGGGGAATTACTTTCAGTGGAAGTTACAATACTGGAAATACATCTTATAATGCTTCCTTTAATACAAAAAACTATCTTTTATCATTTAATACAGATCAAACCTTTGGAGATACCATAAGTTCAAATCAAGAGTCATGGAGTATCAAAGTTCAGTTTAGTATTCCCATTTTAGATGGGGGAAGTAGTAACATAAATAAAACTCAAGCAGAGCTTTCCTTAAAACAAATGCAGATTAACTTTGAGAAAACTAAGAAGGATGTAGAACTTAATTTCTGGAAGACTTATTATAATTTAATTCAAGCTCAATCAACTATAAAACAAAAAGAAATTGCCTTAGAACAAAAGAAAATGAATTTTGATGCTCAAAAGATAAGGTTTGGTTTAGGATTAATAACAGAGCTGGATTTAAAGAGTTATGAAATAGAATATATGCAAGCTAAGTATGATCTTGAAGATGCTATTTTGAATTATAATCTTTTGAGAGTTCAATTAAATAATCTTATTGGAAATTAGGGAGGTAAGCTATTTATGAAAAAGATATTAGCATTTTTAATTTTAATATTTTTAATTCTTTCAATAGGCTATTCTCAAGAATTAAAGATATTAACTTTTGATGAAGCAGTAAATATCGCCCTAAAAAATAATAAAGATATTTTAGTAGCAAAGATAAATTTGGACAATGCGGTTTTTGACTATGAAAATAAAAAGAAAGATCCAACTACTTTAATACTCTCTTTAAAGCAAGCAGAATTAAATGTAAAGCTTGAGCAAGTAAAATATAATAATACAAAAATTCAGGTAATTCAAAGTGTTAGAAATGCTTATTTTTCTGTTTTGGAAGCACAAGCACAGGTAAAATTATATGAAAAACAAGTAGAGTACTATCTTGAGAATCAAAATGCAGCGAAGCTAAAATTTCAATTAGGTAATGCAACTTTAACCGATGTTAAACAGGCCGAAATAAATTATTTGTCTGCTCAAAATACATTAAAATCAGCAGAAAATAATCTTTCTATAGCATGGAGTCAGTTTTGGCAAACCTTAGGGGTATCTCCTATGGAAAATATAACCCTCAAAGAACCAGATCTTGTAGTTTTTAACTTTACATTGGATGACCTTTTTAATCTTGCAAAAGAAAATTTAACAAGTATTGTACAGGCAAGCAATAATGTTGAGCTATACGATTTACAAGTAAAGCTTTATAATAATGAATATACGCCAAAAGCTACTCTTTTGTCATCTCAAAATTCTTTAGAAAGTGCAAAAATGAATTTAGAACAGGTATTAAATAGTACAAAATTAACAATAGCTCAGAGGTTAGAACAATTGAATGCAAGTTTGAAGGATGTAGAATTGCAGAAAAGTAATTTGGATCTTGCGAAAGAAAATTACAATATAACAAAAACACGATTTGAAGCGGGATTAATAACTAAATTAGATTTAATGAATGCTGAAATAAATTTAATAAAGGCTGAAAACAATTATTATTCTTCTTTACATACATATTTTAAAAATTTAGATAATCTTTCCATATCTGTAGGAAAGGCTCTTTCCGAAGGAGGAGAAGTTAAGAAATGAAAAAAAGAAATATATTACTCATTGTTATAGCTATTTTAATTGTGATCATAGGATCATGGGGCATTTTTGGTAGAAGTTCAAAAACTTCTTCAAATAGAACTACAATTACTACCTATACTGTACAAAGAGGAGATCTTTTAGTAACAGTATCTGGTAGTGGAACCCTTGAGGCTGAAAGAAGTCTTGATATTGTCAGTAAAGTATCAGGGACAGTTATATATGTAATAGAAGAAGGTAAAAAGGTG
>JAPYWU010000180.1 GCA_028276205.1 Dictyoglomaceae bacterium
GTTTTTCATAATATTCATGTCTACGTATATCTGACAATACCCCATCTTCTTGTAACTTTTTCTTAAATCTTTTTAAAGCACTATCTAAGCTTTCATCTTTTCCTACTCTTACTTCTGTCACATTCTTCCCTCCTTTCTTATCCTATTTTTAATTCATCTTTTACTAATTTTGCATAAACCTTACTTTTTTCTTTGTCTATATCCTCTAATATTACTTTTACATAATCACCCTCTTTCAAATAGAATGGTCCTTTAAACTCTACTTTTATATAATTATCAGTAGTACCCCTAAATACATCATTTTCCTTCTCTTCCACCATAACCTCAAGTTCTTTACCCAAAAAAGATGATACATATTCTTCCCATAATAAATTACTCAGATTTAATAATTTCCTCTTTCTTTCTTCTATTATTTTAGGGGAAAGAGGAGCAAGTTTTCCAGCTGGAGTAAAAGGACGAGGAGAAAAGGGAAAAACATGTATTTTCATAAACTTAATTTTTTTAGCAAATTCTAAAGTTTCTTCAAAATGTTCATCAGTTTCTTCAGGATACCCTACTATTATATCTGTTGCAATAGCAATATTGGGAACTCTTTCTCTTAATTTATCCACAATATAAGAAAAATATTTTGTATCATATTTTCTATTCATTTTTTTAAGAATCTCATCAGATCCACTTTGAAGAGGAATATGCCAATGTTTACAAAGCTTAGGATGGGAAGCAATTGAAATCAATTCTTCAGTTATATCCATAGGTTCTAAAGAACTTAGCCTTACTTTGTAAAGTCCTTCTATTTCAAATATTTTAGTAAGAAGCTTAACTAAGGCATTTTTATCTCCTAAATCATGACCATATGCACCTAATCTTATTCCTGTTAATACTATCTCTTTATGTCCACGAGCTACTAATTCCTTAACCTCCTTGATTACATAATCTAAACTTTTACTTCTTTCTCTGCCACGAAGATAAGGTACTATACAATAACTACAAAACTGATTGCAACCATCCTGTATTTTAAGAATAGCTCTTGCTCTATCCTCAGATATTAAAAACACAGAGTCTTCATTACCCCCAAAAAATTCCCACTTTTGTTTATTATCTAATAAAAAATCTACCTTCAATTCTTCTGGTGAAAGTTTAATCTTTTCTGGATAACAACCTGCAAGTGCAATTTTAGCATTTTTATAATGTTTTTTTATATAATTAATGAGTCTTCTCGCCTTTCTCTCTGCTACATGAGTTACAGCACAACTATTTATAAAGAAAAGATCAGGTTCGTCATTAAAAGATACTACATCCCATCCTTCTTTTATAGCTAAATATTTAAGCTTTTCTGTCTCATACTGATTTACTTTACATCCAAAAGTATAAAAAGCAACTTTTCTACTCAAGGTATTATAGTAAACCTAAGCCTCCTTTCTCATAGAGAAGGAGAGCAGAAGAAACAATAGCAGCAGTGTCCACTTTTAATATCCTTGGCCCCATATTAAAAAATTTTCCTCCAAAACTTTTTAGCATCTCTATCTCCTCTTCACTAAAGCTACCTTCTGGTCCTATAAATAGAAAAATTTTATCTTCAACTCCTTTTTCAAACACTTTTTTTAAGTCCTCTTGAGCCCCTTCCCACGCAACTAATATATCTGCCTTTTCCTCTTTAGCTAACTTAAGACATTCTTCCAAATTCATCACATAAAAAAGTCTTGGTACAAAATTCCTTCCACATTGCTTAACTGTTTCTCTTATTATTTTATTCCATCTAACATGCTTTTTTGCAAATTCTTCTTTTGTTAAGTTTACAATACTTCTTTGGGTTTGTAAAGGAATAAAAGCAAAAACTCCTAATTCAGTACATTTTTCCAATATTAGTTCCCATTTATCTTTCTTTGGCAAACTTTGACAAAGAAAAACATTTACTTTACTTTCTTTGTCACTAATTTCAGATATGATTTTGCAGGTTATTTCTTTATCATTTATATTTTCAACTAATGTTAGATATAATTTAGAATCATAATTTACTTGTAGCTTCTCCCCTTTTTCTATCCTCAATACTTTAGAAAGATGGTAAACATCATCCTTATCATCAATAATCAAATAATCTGGTGGTTTTAATTTTGAGGCAAAGAAAGTTGGAGACATAAATAGTTTTAATCCCCTAAAAGTTGAGTTAGCCTTTCTGATAAGGTTTTACCTATAAGTTCTACAAATGCTAAAGATCTTTCATATTTCATTCTCTTTGGACCTATCATACCAATAGATCCTATAGTATTTTCTCCCAAAGAATATACAGTTGTAATAATACTACAATCGTTTAATTCAGGGATACTAATCTCTTCTCCAATAAGTATTGTTAAACCTTTTCTAAGGTAGGAAGTAAAAAGTAAAGAAGAGATTATTTTTTCCTCTTCCAAGACATTTAATAAAGTTTTTACTTTATTTATATTCTGAAACTCCAAATGCTGTAATATCTTTGAAACACCTGCTACAAATACTCCTTCTTCTCTTTCTGTATATAATAAATCTTGCAAAACATCTAAAATTCCATTTTTTATTTCTATTGGTATTTTTAAATCTATCTTTTCCTTAGATAACGTCCAATAAATTTCCTGCAATTTCCTATTTTCAAACCTTGAATTAAGTTCTATCCTTAAATCTTTAAATTCCTCTTCAGACATAGAGTTGGATAATCTTACTATCTTCTCTTTTACAACACCTGTAGAAGTAGTAACAATTATAACAACAGCATCTTCTTTCAAATCTATAAACTCAATCTTTTTTAAAGTGGTTTTATCAAGTTGTGGGAATAGAACAACACCAATAAAAGCAGTTCTTTCAGAAATCAACTCAGCAACTTTTCTAAGAAGTCCTTCCCAATCAATTGAATAGAAAATTATACTATTAGCTACTTCTATATCCTCATCATATAGTTCATAATTATCTAAAAGAAAATCCACATAGAAACGATAACCTCTATCAGATGGGATCCTGCCAGCCGAAGTATGAGGTTGTATTAGATAACCTTCTTCTTCCAAATCTGCCATCTCATTTCTAATAGTAGCAGGACTCCATCCTAGTAAGTATTTTTTAGCTAATATTCTTGAACTTACTGGTTGGGCAGACTCTATATAATCCTTTACTGTAATTTTTAGTATGATCTTTTTTCTTTCGTCTAACAATTTTAGCACTCTCCTTTTAAGACTGCTAATTTTTCCTTTAACATAATAGCACTAATTTTAATTTTATGTCAAGTTTTAAAGAAAGATTAAAAAATTTAGTTTATTATTATTTTTCGTTGCCTTTATTCACCCCTTTATACGGTTGATATGGAACTGGAATATATTGAACAGAAGGTCTTGTTCCTGGATTTTGAGGATAAAGGTTCATAAGTGCATATATCTCTTTTGGTAAACCTACTTTAACAGGTAAACCTAATTTTATAGCTTCTTCAACAGTTATAGGATAATCATGAGTCCATGTACCTGTGGCAAGGATTTCTGCAAGTTCTCTAGCTTTTTCTTCAGACATCTTATCTTTTA